>NZ_RZSX01001149.1:0-1619 GCF_004023105.1 Mesorhizobium sp. M5C.F.Ca.IN.020.32.2.1
AATAATAGGCAACTACTGATCTTTTCGTAATCATATTGCCTAACTCGATTGCAGAACCTATCTTGGGGAAAGATTGAATCGGCAAGGTTCTGCAGAGAAGGGAGACCGACAATGGAAATCACTTCCACCCGTCAGTCGGCCAAAATCCTGATGTTCCCGGTGGCAGCGCGTGCGTCTGCCTCAAATTTAAGCGGAAAGGCTAAGTTCGCGGCAGAGCTTGCTTCATTGCGCAACCGTACGGATTTCGGAAGCGGCTGGTATCACGAAGCCGCCATCGAGGAAGAAAAACAGGACCGGAAGAGCTAGACTAACCCTTCCCTCCCACCGCTTCTGACGAATTGCAAAGCCCGGCGCGATCACTCGCGCCGGGCTTTTCATTTTTGCTATCAAGCCAAGATCAGGTCTTGGCGTGCAAGTTCGTTCCCAGCGTATCCCTGACGAAGATCATACCGATGATCAGCGACATCGCCGCGATCACCACCGGATACCAGAGGCCATAATAAATATCGCCCTTATAGGCGCTGAGCGCGAACACCGTCGCTGGCAGCAGGCCGCCGAACCAGCCATTGCCGATGTGATAGGGCAACGACATGCCGGTATAGCGGATGCGTGTCGGGAACATCTCGACCAGGATCGCAGCGATCGGTCCGTAGACCATGGTGACGTAAAGGACCAGGATGAACAGGATGCCGATAACCTTTGCCCAGTTGACCTGTGCAGGGTCGGCAAACATGGCAAAGGCGCCTGCTTCGGGGATGTTGTAGACGGTGATCTCGGGGGCTCCCGCCGCGGCCTCATCGGCCGTCAGCAGCTTGTCCTTGATCGCCTGGTCGGCCGCAACCGTCGTCTTGTCGCCGGCGCGGATTGCGGCAGCGTCGAGCTTCAGTTCCGGATTGGCCGCGACAAACGCGTCAAGCTTCTGGTCGGCGACCTTGGCCGCAGCACGCTTCAGCGGATAGCCGCCGTCCTGCAACGCAATGTTGATTGCCTTCTTGAACGCAGCATCGCTTGAAGCTGCCTTGTCTGCGGCTGCCACGGCATCATAGGACGTCACCGTTTCGTTGCCGATCTTGACACTGGCCGCGGTGCCCGCTGCCGCTGTCGTGACAATGTCATAGGGCACGGAGCTCTTTGCAAGGAAATCCGTCGCAATATCGCACGACGTGAGAGGCTTGCGCGTTCCGGTCGGATTGAACTGGAACTTGCAGTCGCCAGGCGCAGCGGTAATCGTGGCACGGGTGTTTTGCTGCGCAGTGGCGAGCGCCGGGTTGGCTGCCCAGGTCAGCGCCTTGAACAGCGGGAAAGTGGTGACGATCGCCAGCGCCAGGCCAGCCATGATGATCGGCTTGCGGCCAATCTTGTCGGAGAGCCAGCCGAACACGACGAAAAAGATCGTGCCGAGCGCCAGCGCGATGGCGATCATGATGTTGACCGACTGGCCGTCGACCTTGAGCACGTTCTGCAGGAAGAACAGCGCGTAGAATTGGCCGTTGTACCAGACCACGGCCTGGCCGGCAGTAAGGCCGAGAAGCGCCAGAATGGCGATCTTGGCATTTTTCCATTGGCCGAATGCTTCCGTCAGCGGCGCCTTGGAACCCTTACCTTCGTCCTTCATCCGC
>NZ_RZSX01000114.1:0-10455 GCF_004023105.1 Mesorhizobium sp. M5C.F.Ca.IN.020.32.2.1
CCGCGTCGACTCCACGCGCTCCGCATGGAAGCCGTAGGAGCGGGCGAGACCGACGAAATCCGGGTTCTGCAGTGTCGTTCCTGAGACACGGGTGGGGTAGTTCCGCTGCTGGTGCGCGCGGATCGTGCCGTAGATGCCGTTGTCGAGGATGAGCACGATCGGCTGGGCGCCGGCCTGCATGGCCGTCCCGAGCTCCGGGCAATTCATCTGGAAGTCGCCGTCGCCGGCGAAGCAGACGACGGTGCGCTCAGGGAAAGCCACCTTGGCCGCGATCGCGGCCGGCAGGCCATAGCCCATCGCGCCCGATTGCGGCGCAAGCAGCCGGGCCTTCGGACCGAACTTGAAGAACTTGTTCGGCCAGACCGTGAAATTGCCGGCGCCGTTGGTCAGAATAACGTCCTCGGGCAGGTTGTCGCGCAGCCAGGCGCTGACTACGACCATGTCGACTGGCCCAGGCTGGGCGGGCGCCTCGAACGCTCCTTCATAAGCCTGGCGTGCCTCCGCCCGCCAGGACGCCCAGGGGCCCCTGACCGGCGACAGCGCAGTGGCGAACGCGTTCGGCCCGGCATGGATGCCGAGCAAAGGCACATAGACCTTGCCGATCTCGCGGTCTGATGCGTGCACGTGGATCAGCTTCTGTCGCGGTAGAGGCACGGAGAGCAATGTGTAGCCATCCGTGGTCATCTCGCCGAAGCGGACGTTGACCGCCAGGATCACGTCGGCGTCGCGGATCAGCGCCTTGACGTGAGGAACCATGCCGACCCCGGCTTCGCCGACGAAGACCGGCGAGCCGTTGTCGAACTGGTCCTGGTAGCGGAAGTCGGCGACCACGGGGATATCCGACCCTTCAGCGAAATTTTGTAGTGCCGCGCGGCCATCGGTTGTCCAATTGGCGCCGCCCACCAGCAGAACGGGCCTTTGCGCGTCGGCCAGGACGCTGCGCACGGAGGCAATCGCCTCCGGGGCAGGGGCCGCTTCGACGATGTGGGGCGGCCCGGCGAGAGGCGCGGCGGCCGTCGCCTGCGTCAGCATGTCCTCCGGGAGAGCTACCACGACCGGACCGGGTCGCCCGGTCAGCGCCGTGGTCCAGGCCCGCGCCACAATCTCCGGGATGCGCCCGACATCGTCGATCTCGACCGCCCATTTGGCGAGCGTGCCGAACACGGCGCGGTAGTCGAGCTCCTGGAACGCCTCGCGGCCCTTCATGTCGGTGCCGACCTGGCCGACGAACAGGATCATCGGCGAACTGTCCTGCATCGCCGTGTGCACGCCGATGCCGGCATTGGTCGCACCGGGGCCGCGCGTAACGAAGCAGATGCCGGGCGAGCCGGTGAGCTTGCCGTAGGCCGAGGCCATGAAAGCCGCGCCGCCCTCGTTGCGGCACAGCACATAGTCGAGCTTGCCGCGGGTATCGTGCAGCGCGTCCAGCACCGCGAGGTAGCTTTCGCCGGGCACGCCGAAGCTCTTGCTTGCACCGAGGGCAACCAGGCATTCGACAAGGAGGCGACCGCCATTACGTGTCATGCTTCGTTCCGACCAATGGGGCAGTGCATCGCACCCGCCTACATCCGACTTCCTACAGGGCGACCGCAGAGCCGCCAGTCTTCTCTTTCGATCCAAGCGTGCACGCCGCCAGGCCTCGGCGAAACGAAGAAAAATCGCCTATTCGAAAGTTATTCTTTGCCGATAGTCGTGCAGCAGCACGCCCGGATTCATGATCCCTGAAGGATCCAGCGCTGCTTTGAGACGCGCCATGAGATCCCGCTCGATGGGGCTTCTGTGTTGCTCTGCCAACGTGATCTTGGCGCGGCCGAGTCCGTGCTCGGCGGCAAAGCTGCCGCCCATATCGGTGGCCAGCACGGCCAGCGCCCGGCCGATCTCGCCCGCCTTGCCGCCAAAACCGGTGACCCCCTCAGGAGGCGTCAGGTTGTAGTGAATGTTGCCGTCGCCGAGATGGCCGAACGGGTTGATGCGCACACCCGGCAATAGGCCGGTACAGATGCTTTCTGCGGCGGCGATGAACTCAGCGAGCTTGCCCGGCGGCACGGAGATGTCATGCTTGAGCTGCTCGCCCTCCAACCGCTGCCCTTCCGGTTGCTCTTCACGCAGCCGCCAGAAATGAGCGCGTTGCGCGTCTGACATGGCGAGCGCGCCGTCCGTGACCAGACCTTGCTCCATGCCCTGTTCGAGCGCGAACGCCAGGATGTCGTCCAGCGGAACACGCGGCGAGCCGGAAGTCAGTTCCGCGAGCAGATAGACCGCTCCGCGGCTATCGAGAGGGAAAGCGAGGTCGGGCAGGTGCTTCAGTGCCAACTCGACGCCGAGGTCGGCGAAGAATTCCAGTCCTGACAGGAACTCCCCGGCCTCGCGACGCAGGAACGTGCCATATGCCACCGCGGCTGCATGGTCGGGCAGGGCCAGCAGCGCCGTCGCCCGTTGGCTCGGCGCGGGATAAAGTTTGAGGACCGCGCGTGTAACGATCCCCAGCGTGCCTTCGGCGCCGCAGAACAGCTTGCGCAACTGATAGCCGGCGTTGTCCTTCTGGACGGCCCTCAGGCCGTTCCAGACGGCGCCATCGGGCAGGACCACTTCGAGGCCGAGCACGAGCTCCTGCATCATGCCATAGCGAAGGGCGTGACTACCGCCCGCATTCGTCCCGATGAGTCCGCCGATGCGTGTGCTGCCCTCGGCGCCGAGATGCATCGGAAAGATGAGGCCATGCGGCTTGAGCACCTCGTGAAGGGTGGCCAGAACGGCGCCGACCTCGACGAGGATCGATCCGCTGTCGGCCTCCGGCTTGCCGATCGCCGTCATGCGCGAAAGAGAAACGATCACAGCGTTCGGCGAGCCGGCGACGGCAGCGCCGCAAAGCCCGGTGTTACCGCCCTGCGGGACAACGGCAACGCCCGCCTTGCCGCATGTGCGAACGACCTCGGCCACCTCTCCGGTATTGGCCGGCCTTGCCACGCCCAGGGGCTCGACCCCATACCGGTTCAGCCAATCGCGGGTGTACGGCCTGGTGTCGTGGCCCGAAAGCCACCCTTTCGCTCCAAGAATTCTGGACAATGCGGCGGCGAGTTCAGACATGGAAGCCAGACAGACTTTCGGCAGTGAAGCGGGAGTCTTTATGCCGCCGTGTATTGTTGTGTCTCTCAGTGATCGAGGACCTGCGCCAGGAACTGCTTGGTGCGTTCGTTCCGGGCGGAGGTGAAAAACTCTTCCGGCGGCGCCTGCTCGACGATCTCGCCGCGGTCCATGAAGACCACGCGATCTGCGACACGTCGCGCGAATCCCATCTCGTGCGTTACGCAGATCATCGTCATGCCTTCGGACGCAAGCGTGACCATGACGTCGAGCACCTCGGAGATCATTTCAGGATCGAGCGCGGAGGTCGGCTCGTCGAACAGCATGATCTGCGGCTGCATGCAAAGCGAGCGCGCAATGGCGACGCGCTGCTGCTGACCGCCCGAAAGCTGGCCTGGATATTTGGATGCCTGCTCGGGAATACGAACCTTCTCGAGATATTTCCGCGCGGTTGCTTCGGCCTCTGCCCGCGGCAGCTTGCGCACCAGCATCGGGGCGAGCACGCAGTTCTCCAGCACAGTCATGTGCGGAAACAGATTGAAGTGCTGGAAAACCATGCCGACTTCCCGGCGGATTTCGTCGATGTTGCCGACGTCGTCGTTGAGCTCCGTGCCGAGCACGACGATCCTGCCGGCATTGTGTTCCTCAAGGCGATTGATGCAACGGATCATGGTGGATTTGCCGGAACCCGAGGCTCCGCAAACGACGATCTTCTCTCCGCGTGCTACCGCAAGATCGACATCCTTCAGCGCATGGAAGGTGCCGTAGTACTTGTTCATGCTCTCGATCTGGACGGCTGCGCCGTTGGAGCCGTTGGAACCGTTGGAACTGGAGGGGATCATGACTTGCTCCTACCGCTCGCCCACCGACATGCGGCGCTCGAGGAAAGCGCCGTAGCGCGACAAGCTGAACACGAAGGTGAAGTAGATGAGGGCGATGAAGACATAGACTTCGACATAGGCGAAGCGCCATTCGCCGGTGCCGAAAGCCGCATTTCCCGACGCCAGGATTTCGAAGAAGCCGACGATGATCACCAGCGACGTTTCCTTGAACGCAATGACGAACTGGTTGATCGTTGCAGGCAGCGCGTTGCGCATTGCCTGCGGCAGCAGAATTCGGCTGATGCGCTGCCAGTAGTTGAGGCCGAGCGACATCGCGGCCTCCTCCTGACCTATCGGCACGCCCTGCATGCCGCCGCGCACGATTTCGGCCTGATAGGCGGCAAAGAACAGCGCCGAGCCGATAATCACGCGGTACAGCTTGTCGCCCTGGAGCCACTGCGGAAGCATGAAGGGCACAACGATCGCGAATGTGAACAGGATCGAAATCAGCGGCAGCGAGCGGACGCCGTCGATGATCAGACCCGTGGTTCTGGAAATCCAGGGCAGTTGCGAGCGCCGCAGCAGAGCGAGGCAGATAGCCAGCGGGAAGCCAATGAGGCACGTCATCACGAAGATGAAAAGCGTGAGCGCAAGTCCGCCCCACATCTCCTCGCCGACATAGGGCAGACCGAGAATCCCGCCTTTCATCAGGAGGTAGAAGAGCGCGGTTCCCGCTCCCCAGATGAAGGCGATCCGCCGGCCTGTCCAGAAGGCTGGAATGCAGGAGAGCACCGTCATCGCGACAACGGCCACACAGGCAAGGGCGGAACGCCATTGCTCCTCATAGGGATAAAGGCCGAAGAAGATGATGCGCCATCTCGCGGCGATCACGGACCAGCACGCTCCGGTCGATGCGTGGCAGGCATCGGCCGTGCCGCTCGTGTCGAACACGGCCGAGAACAATGCCCAGTCGAGCACGTTCCACGCCACCCAAAACAAGAGGGCGAGCGAGACGCCCGAGACCAGCGCCTGAAGCGGCGTCGCGAAAAATCGCCGCTTGAGGTTGGCGGCAAATCCGGGGCCTTGTGGAGCGAGAACCGGGTTCATTCCAACAGCATCGGCCATTGTTTACCCCCTCAATTGGTTGCCCTTGAGGGCGATCGCCTTGTTGATCCGGTTGAAGACTGCGGCCAGGCTGAGGTTGATCGTCAGGAAGCCGGCCATCAGAATAAAGATCGCCTCCAGCGTTTGACCCGAATGGTTGATGGTCAGTGCCGTGATCATGAAGAAGTCGGTGAAGCCGACCACAATGCCCATCGTGGTCGCCTTGATCAGCCAGACATATTGATTGGCGAGGATCGGCAGCATGGCGCGCAACGCCAGTGGGAGGCGGACGCGCGAGAATATTCTCCAGGGCGACAGGCCCAGCGACTGGGCGGCTTCGACCTGGCCGCGCCCGACAGCCTTGAAGCCGCCGCGCACGATCTCACCGATATAGGCGCCGCCATAGATGGCCATCCCCACGACGAGCGCCATGAATTCCGGAGGGATGCGAAGCCCGCCCCTGAGGTTGAGGCCCTGCAGACGTGGAATGTCAAGCAGCGGCAAGTCCGGGAGCCTGCCGGCCCAAAGCGCCGCGAAAGCGCAAAGAAGAGCGATCGCCATGCCCCCGAGCTGGAACGGCAACCGCTTTTCGCGCGGGCGATCGAGATGTTCCGTCTTGCCGAGCCATATCGGGAGCACGATGGCGGCGATGATGGCAGCCGCCACCACAAGCATGGCCGGCGCGCTGACATTCGGAAAAGGGGCGTACAGTCCCCGGTTCGAAAGAAGGAATCCCCCGGCATCGAGGGCGGCGCGCGGCGGCGGCAGCCGGGTGAAGACCGCGTACCAGAAGATCACTTGCAGGATGAGCGGTATGTTGCGGAAGAAGTCGACATAGCTGCGGCCGAGAAGTTGCGCGAGTTCGTTCGATGACGTTCTCGCCAGTCCGACGACGGCTCCGATCAACGTTGCCAGCAGGAGGCCGAAGCTGCCGAGAAAGAGCGTGTTGATGATGCCGTTGACGAAGAACCACCAATAGGGGTCGGACGCCGTTACGGGCAACAGCGAAAAGTTCACGTCCCAGCCCGTCGACTTGAAGAGAAAATCGAAGCCGGAGACGATACCCTGATCGATGAGGTTCTGCCGTGCGACAAGCCCGCCGCCGATCACGATGAAGGCGAGAATGCCGACGAAGACGATCTGAAGCAGCGCATTGCGCACTTTCTGGTTGCGGAGCAGCCGTTCCATCGACAGACCTTTCGTGGATTGGAGGCCTCGCCCGGCTTTTTGCCGGGCGAGGCGTTCGTTCAGATCAATCGAAGACGAGCGGGAAAAGGACGCCGCCGTTGCTCCACAGATTGGTCAGCTCGCGATCCATCTTGTAGGGGGAGCCCGCGCCGAGGTTGCGGTCGAAGACCTCCCCGTAATTGCCAACGTTCTTGATCACGTTGTAGGCCCAGTCATCCGACAGACCGAGACCTTTGCCGACGCCCGGCGTGGCGCCGAGGAACTTGCTGATCTGCGGCGATGCCGGCTTGGCCTTCATCTCGTCGACGTTCTTGGAGGTTATGCCGGCCTGCTCGGCAAACAGCAGCGCGGACAGCGTCCAGTTCGCGATATCGACCCAGTTGTCGTCGCCCTGGCGCATGATGAACACTTCCGGCTCGACGTCGAGCACATCGGGCAGGATGACGTGATCGTCGACCTGTCCCTTGGCCGCACGTGCGATCGCAACGACCGGGCCCCACTGAGCGTAAAGGTCGCAACGCTTCGAGAAGTAGGCCTGCTCCAGTTCTTCGGTCTTTTCGATGACGACGGGCTCGAGCTTGACGCCGATCTTGGCCGCGTAGCCCGCGACCTGCTGTTCGATCGTCGTGCCGGCCGGGATGCAGATGGTGCCGCCCTCCGCGTCCTTGAGCGTGGCGACATTCAACTCCTTGTGCGCCATCACCTTGGTCGTGCCGAGGTAGTACGACATGGAGAACTGAAGGCCGAGCTCGGTGTCACGGCTGAGCGTGCCGCCCGAGGCCTTGATGACGATATCGACGTTGCCGGACTGGAGTTCGGGCCAGCGCTGCGCCCAGCTGATGGGAATGATTTTCAGCTTCGAGGGATCGCCAAGAACCGCGGTCGCAACGGCCCTGCACAGGTCGATGTCAATGCCTTTCCAATTGCCCTTGTCATCCACCTCGGCGAAACCGAGATACGAGCCGTCGTGGCCCGTGCAGTTGAGCACGCCGCGCGCCTTGACGGCTTCCAGCGTCTTGCCGCCCGCGGCATGCGCCGGAGCGGTGAATGGAACGAGGCTAAGCGCGAGAGCCGCTGCCCCCCAATTGAATGCTTTCATCTTATTTCTCCACTGTTGAGGTTCTTCGTTTTTGTTGTTGTTGGGGCCGTCAAAGCCCAGGTTCGCAAGCCGCCGTCAGTCCAAGAGAGGTGTCGGCTTCGGTAGGGGAGGGACCGCAAGGTCACTCGCCCAATCCTGTTGGGTCAGCCAGCGATGCAGAGCGGCGACCGCCTTCACGCGCAGATGCCCCTTCGGCACGACGAGATAGAAGCCGGGGACTTCCTCGGGCTTCATGCCGATCAGGGCATCGCGACCGAGCGGCGCGACCAGCGCGCCTGAGCGCAGATCTTCCTCAGCGTCGATCACCGAGACGAGGCCGACGCCAATTCCTTGTAGTGTCGCGCGCCGCATCGTGGCGGCATCGTCGAAGCCGATGCTGCGGTCGCCATCCGTCTTCTCCACGTTGAGGTGCCGCAATATGTCAGGCCAAAGTCGTTTCGATTTGACCGCATCGAGCAGCGTGAACTGCGTCAGATCCTGTGCAGACTTGATTTTCTCGCCGATTGAAGGCGTGCAGCAGATGATCTTGGGATCCAGAACGAGAAGCGTCGTCTCGTAGTCGCCCCACCTGCCATACCCCCACTGCACGCTCATATCGATGTCGTCGCGACCGAAGTCCGGGAGGTCGACCATTGTCGTCAACCGTAGGTCGGCTCCAGGCAGAATCTCCCTGAAGAGAGTGAGGCGCGGCAACAAATAGTGGGTGGCGAAATAGGGGCTCGCATTCAGATTTATGCGGTCCCGGTAGCTCGACTTGGTGACCCTGCGAACGCCTTCGGCGAACTCGTCGAATCCGGCCTTGACATAGTGCGAGAGCAGGATCGCCGCTTCCGTCGGTTCGATCGACCGGCCCTTTCGCTCGAACAGCGTCACCTGGAGCGTGTCTTCGAGCAGCTTGATCTGCTGTCCGACCGCTTGAGGTGTAACCAGCAGTTCGTCGGCGGCCTGGCGAAAGCTCCTGTGCTGCGCGACGGCGTGGAAAACCCGCAGGGCATTCAACGGCGGAAGGCGCAGCTTGCCGGTCATCGTCAGTTCCGCTCCTTCCTGTTTCGAGCTCCGTGGATCATGCACTGCTGCCGACGGATCGCTTGATCGTGCCGTCGGCCATTGAAATCAGGCGTAGATGTACCCGCCTGAAACGATGACCTGTTCGCCGGTCATGTACGTGTTCTTCGGTCCCCCGGTCATAAGCACCCACTCGGCGATCTCCGTAGGTTGAGCGCCGCGACCAAGCGGGCTCGCCTTCGCCAGTTCCTCGAGAAAGCCGAGAGCTTTCGCGCGCTCGGTCGCCATCCCGGCGGGAGCGACGGAATTGACCAGGATGCCATCCTTGGCGACGTGATGGGCGAAGGACCGCGTGAGGCTGACGACAGCGGCCTTCGTCGCGGCATAGTGGCAGTTCTGCGGGTGCGCCTTGAAGGCGTCGACCGAGGTCAGGTTCACGATGCGTCCGCGCACATGATCCTTTGGCTCCTGCCGCTGCATGTGCCGGACCGCGGCCACCATCATGTGATAGGTGCCCTTGATGTTGATGCCGTTGGAGGCGTCCCACTCGGCGTCGGTGATCTCGAGGATTGGGCGGCGCGGATAGATCGCTGCGCAATTGATAAGCGTGTCGACGCGGCCAAGCTTGGCGACGATCACGTCGAAGGCGGTATGACATTCCGGACCGATCTGGATGTCGCACTTGGCCGACGCGGTCGGAAGACCCTTGGCGCGAGCCGGCTCAAGCGCGGCCTCGGCGGCTTCGGGATTGATGTCGATGATGCCGATCTTGGCCGCACCAGCTTCCACGGCCATCCCCGCGAGCAGTGCGCCGAGGCCGGAGCCGCCGCCAACGATGAGTACGGAAAGGTCCTTCACGTCTTGCTCCCTATTTGCTGCCGCTCGGAGGCACCGGGCGGGTCGGCATGATGTCGAAACGGGTCACGTCAGCCGAGGCGGGGAGTGCCAGAAGCGTCACGACCATTCTGGCCACGTCCTCGGGCTGCACGGCGACATTGCCGGCGTACATCGCCGCCCGTGCCTCAGCGTCGAGGATGTCCCTGTAAAGCTGCGTTTCCACCCGGCCGGGCACAATCTCGGTCACGCGGATGCCGTATTGGGAAAGGTCGGCGCGCAGCGCCGCTGCAAAGCCGGCAATCGCGGCCTTGGTCGCGGAATAGACGGCGACATTCGGAAACGCGGCATGCGCCGCGGACGAGCCGGTGAAAATGATATGCCCGGACTGGCGTTCTCGCATCTGCGGGACCACAAGGCGGGTGAGAAGGATCGCCGCGCTGAGATTGACCTCGAGCGTCGTGTCGATGTCGGCCAACTTCATGTCGGCGAAGTTGCCGAGCGGCGGCATGATGCCGGCATTGTTGACCAGCACGTCTATATGCAGGTCTGTCAGCACAGACTCCAGCGCCTCGCGGTCGGTGATGTCGATTGCGATCGGAACGATCCTCGGCCGCTCGGCTTGCAGTTCCTTGAGCGCCGCCTTGCCGCGACCCGCTGCGTAGACCTCATAGCCGGCGTCGCTCAACGCCACCGCGATGGCTCGCCCGATGCCGCTGGTTGCGCCTGTGATGAAGGCTGTCGTCACGTCGATCTTCCATTTGCCTTTGATCAAGTGTGTGTCTTCGGCCGCCTCAGCGAAACCAAGAAAAACCGGAAAAAGGAAAGTTCAGCTTTCCTATCGACACCTGGCCACAGACGCTGATGTGCACGCCCTGACGTGGCATGGGCTGGAAAACCCCATGGAAAGCGTCAGGAATGAGACACTTTCACCCAGTCGAGACCACGCGAGCGCGCACTCGGCAACAAAACGCTGCTTTCGCATTTCCCCAGATTTGCGCCGGCGCCTGCCGGAATCGTTCTCGTGCTATCGCTCTGCCGCGATCTTCGGTTTCATCTCCGCAAAAAGCGCCTCGGCGGCTGCCTTCTGCACAGCGTCTGTCGTTTCGACGCCGGATGCCTGCGCCAAACCGCGCACCCGCTCCAGGCTGTTGTAGAGGTGCTTGCGCATCGCACGGCGCGCGGCGCCGGCGTCCTGCCTCTCAATGGCGCCGACGATTGCCTCATGCTCGTTGTGAATGCGCGCGTAATATGTGTCCTTGCGTCCGGGCGCGACGACGTAGCCGAGCTGGTAACGCGGGACGATCATAGGCTTCAGAT
>NZ_RZSX01001150.1:0-1618 GCF_004023105.1 Mesorhizobium sp. M5C.F.Ca.IN.020.32.2.1
ACGCTGAGCTACGCCGACGCCAACGGCAACGCCAGCACCATCGAACCAACCGGGCAGAAGGCCGACGCGGCCAAACCGGCGGCGGCAACGCCCTCGACGGCAACGCCCTCCACGGTGCGCCAGTTCACAGGAAAGCTGACGACCAACGGCACGCTGACGCTGCAATCGGGCAATGACGAACTCGGCAACTGGGCCTTCGCGGTGATCCCGGACAAGCCGCCACAGATCCGCTTCGTCGGCGAGCCGAAACGCGCCGTCAACGGCTCCTTCGAACTCAACTACCAGATCGACGACGACTATGGCGCGGCCTCCGCCAAGGCGGATTTCGCATTGGCCGATCCACCGGCGCCGAATGCGCATCCGCTCTATGGCCCGCCTGAAATGCCGCTGACGCTGCCGCGCCGCGGCGCCAAGGGGAACGCCGCCAAGACCACGAAGGACCTGACCGAGCATGTCTGGGCCGGCGGCAACATCAAGCTCACGCTTGTCGCCACCGACGACGCCGGACATACGGCAACCAGCGAGATTAAGACGCTGGTGATGCCGGAGCGGCCTTTCTCCAACCCGCTGGCGAGGGCCGTGATCGAGCAGCGCCGCGTTCTGGCGCTCGACGCCAACTCCAAGAGCCGCGTGCTCGACCTGATGGACGCGATCACGCTCAGGCCCGAAGATACGTTCGACAACATGGCGCACTACCTCGCCATCATGAGCGCCCGCACCCGGTTGAAGATGGCTGACAGCGACGACAAGCTGCGCGACGAGGTCGCCTATCTGTGGGAGATCGCGCTCGGCATCGAGGAAGGCAATCTTTCGGAGGCCGAGCGGCGGCTGCGCCAGGCGCAGCAGGCGCTGCAGGACGCGATCAAGAACGGCGCCAGCGACGAGGAAATCGACAAGGCGATGAAGGAACTGCGCGAGGCGATGAACCAGTTCCTGCAGGAATTCGCACAGCGTGCGCAGCAGAATCCGAACGCGCCGCAGATGCAGCAGAACGGCCAGGAACTGCGCCAGAGCGACATCGAACGCATGATGGACCAGATCGAAAACCTGGCGAAATCAGGCGATCGCGACAGCGCGCAACAATTGCTTTCGCAACTGCAGGACATGATGAACAATCTGCAGGCCGGACGTCAGCAGCAGGGCGGCCAGCAGAACAGTGAAATGCGCCAGCAGATGGACAAGCTCGGCGAGATCATGCGGCGCCAGCAGGAGATGATGAACGAGACGTTCCGCATGGACCAGATGCAGCGCGGCCAGCAACAGCGCGGGCAGAATCGCGACGAGCAGCTCGGCGAGAACGGTGAGCAGGGCCAAATGGGCGAGCAGCCCGGCCCAGGTGAAGACCGCGATCCGCTCGGCCGGCCAATGACGCCGCAGGAGTTCGCCGACGCGCTGAAGCGGTTGCAGGAAGGCCAGGGCAAGCTGCAAGGCGACCTCGACCAGCTGAGAAAAGGTCTCGAAGGCATGGGTCTCGAGCCCAATGAAGGGTTTGGCGAGGCCGGCAAATCCATGGGCAACGCCGAACAGGCGCTTGGCGATAGCGATGGCGATCAGGCCGTCGGTCACCAGGGCCGCGCGCTGGAAGCGCTGCGCAAGGGCGCCAAGGACATGATGAAGC
>NZ_RZSX01001151.1:0-1618 GCF_004023105.1 Mesorhizobium sp. M5C.F.Ca.IN.020.32.2.1
GCGGGGTGGAGCAGCCCGGTAGCTCGTCAGGCTCATAACCTGAAGGTCACAGGTTCAAATCCTGTCCCCGCAACCAAAACCCAAAACGGCCCGCCTCAGTGCGGGCCGTTTTGCGTTTGCGGCCTGCCGCGCTCGGTTTTTGATCCTCATCAGGGCCTGCAAGGGAGGCGAGCCGACACAGCTGGACAGAGAAAGAAAGTCAAGTCCTGTCCCGGCAACCAGTTTCGGCATAAACCCCCAGCAATCTCGAATGGTTGCTGGGGTTTTCTTTGATGCCGGCGTCGCTTGTTCGCCGGACGTTCCAACCGGCGCTGCCAGGCCATGAATTTCTTATGTCAATCAATTCACACGGTTTTCCAACCCCGCCGTCAGCGGTATCTCGAGCCCGCGACGCAATCCCGTCGCGACGACCGACACCCTGAATTTTCCGGCGAGCGCCTTGTCGAAAATGGCGCCGACGATGATATCGGCGTCGGCGTCGACCTCCTCGCGGATGCGGGTGGCAGCTTCGTCGACCTCGAACAGCGTCATATCAGTGCCACCCGATATCGAGACAAGGACGCCCTTGGCGCCCATCATCGACGCTTCGTCGAGAAGCGGGTTTGCGATCGCTGCTTCGGCCGCCTTCCTGGCGCGGTCCTCCCCGGTGGCTTCGCCGGTTCCCATCATCGCGCGACCCATATCGCGCATCACCGACTTCACATCGGCAAAGTCGAGATTGATCAGCCCTTCCTTGACGATGAGATCGGTGATACAGCCGACGCCGGCGTAGAGGACGCGATCCGCCATGGCGAACGCGTCCGCGAAGGTCGTCCTGGCATCGGCGATCCTGAAGAGGTTCTGGTTCGGGATGACGATGACGGTATCGGCGCTTTCGCGGAGCCGCTCGATGCCCTCATTGGCGGCATGCATTCGACGGTTTCCTTCGAAGACGAACGGCTTGGTGACGACGGCCACGGTCAGTATTCCCGCGTTGCGCGCGGCCTGCGCTATGACCGGTGCTGCACCAGTTCCGGTTCCGCCTCCCATGCCCGCGGTCACGAAACACATATGCGTTCCCGCAAGATGGTCCATGATTTCGTCGATCGATTCCACGGCCGCGGCATGGCCGACCTCGGGCAGGGATCCTGCACCAAGGCCTTCCGTGACGTGCGCTCCCAATTGGATCAGCCGCGTTGCCTTCGACATGGTGAGCGCCTGAGCATCGGTATTGGCGACGATAAATTCGGTGCCCTGCAAGCCTTCGGCGATCATGTTGTTAATGGCGTTGCCGCCACCGCCGCCAACCCCGATGACGGATATTTTGGGCCTCATCTCCGAGATTGCCGGCCTCGTTGCGGTGTTCATTTGCCGTCTCTCCCATTGAATGCGCCAGCGCAGCGGTCGGTGGAAGGCTTGCTCCTGGCGCACTGCAAAGACTTTGGACAGTGAGCGAATCAGGACAGCCCAGCGTAACCAAGGGAATCAGACGGTTGAACCGGCTGCAAGTGCAGTATGCAAACTCGCGCATGTTAAGCGCCATTGGTTTGCCGGCCGAGACCGATCTTCCTGTTTCTACTTCACGCCGATGCCGGCCGTCAGGCCGCCATCGATCCTGTAGTCCGCACCGGTGCAGAAC
>NZ_RZSX01001152.1:0-1618 GCF_004023105.1 Mesorhizobium sp. M5C.F.Ca.IN.020.32.2.1
GTATTGCCGAATTCCTTGAGGCCATCGCCGGCGTAAATGACGACACCGTTCTCGGCCGCCTTGACCGGGGTTCCTTCCGGCACCGCGATGTCGACACCATCCTTGCCGCCGCCAAAGCTGGAGATCACGCGGCCGCGTACCGGCCAGCGCATCTTGCCGATACCGGTGGCGTTTGGCGCTACCGCGTCGTCGTCCTCGGCCTGCTGGATGACCTTGGCATCCTTCCTCGGCGGCGTGTAGGCGGCCAGCGTCTCCGACGGCGTGGTCTTTGCCGCAGGCGGGGTGGTGGCAGTCGTTACCGGATCGACCTTTGCCGGCTTGGCACCGGCAACCGTTGCAGTTCCGCCGGCCGGCACCTTCAGGGTCTGGCCGATCTTGAGCAGACCGTCTTGCATGCCGTTCGCCTGCTTCAACGCAACCACGCCGACGCCGGTCTTCCTGGCGATCGCCGACAGCGTATCGCCCTGCTGGACCGTGTAGGTGCCGGCACCAGTCGTCTTGGGGGCGGCTTTTCCGTCCTTCGGCTGGCTTGCTGCGGCCGATGCATCCACCGGCGCGGCGGACTTGCCCTCCTTAGGCTTCGGCTGCTGCGGCAGCACGGCCACCATCTCCGGCGCCTTGGCCGGCAAATCGTGCTTGGTGTCGTTCGCAGGCTTGGCGTCCGCAAGCTTCGGCGCCGGTTTCTTGCCCGAATAGGCATAGGCCGGGATGACGAGCTTTTGGCCGGTCTTCAGCCCGTTGGTCGCGCTTAGCCCATTGACCTTCATGAGGGCATCGGCGGGCACGCCGTAGCGCCGCGACAGGCCGGAAATCGTCTCGCCGCCCTTGACGACGATCTCGGTAGCACGCGGTGCGCCGCCTGCCGTCGCCATGCGCGGAGCATCAGACTGTGCGTCCTTGAACGGCTTTGCCGCTGTCCCCGTTGCGATCCGGTCGACCTGGGGGGCGGCTGGCGCCGAAGCGGTGCGCGCCGGACTGGCGGCGGGCGCCGGCTGCGACTGGCTGACCGGCGGCAATTGCTGCGTCGTAACCGGCTCGAGGCTTGAGCGGCTGACCGACTGAGTATGGCTGCCGTCGAGCGGCGCGGCCGACACCGGCGCATCGCCAGGATAAGGCTGTGCGGCGTCCTGCTTGTCGATGATGGCGCGCTGGTTGTTGGTCGAGGAGGTGAAAACGTCATCGACGCTGTTGAACCGCGAGACCTGGGAACTGCATCCCGCCGCGGTGCCCGCAACCATGAGGACAGCGAAACCACGCGCCAAGTTGCGTCCGTTTGCCTTCAAAATACTGAATTGCATCGCTTTTACCCGCAGATACCCGGTACAGACTGACCGCGATTAAAGCGCGTTAATGTTACTGGTCGGTTAAACCTCTAGAATCAGACGCAAATTTTGTTAAAATATTTAAGGCTGGACCTGTCGGCCTGAGGTTCAGGTAGGGCCCAGTCGCGGACGGGCGCGAAGCGACCAGACCGGTCGGTTGCGGCCATCACCTGAAATATCGACAGATCCCTAGATAACCGCGGCTACGCCGCGCAGGATCGGCTGCAGGCGGACGAGGCCGATGTCCTCGCGTTCGAAGCGGCTGCCGACCTTCGTCAGTTTGGCCAGCACCTGCT
>NZ_RZSX01001153.1:0-1611 GCF_004023105.1 Mesorhizobium sp. M5C.F.Ca.IN.020.32.2.1
GGCCCTGACTGTGCCGGGAAAGCGAGAGCAGTCGCGTCGGCGCCGAAGGCTTTGACTCAGGCGCAAGGACCGGCGCTTCGACCACGCCGAGGGTAATCATCAGATTGTCGATCGCGCGAGCGGTAATCGCCATCGTGTCGACTGTGGCGGTGCCGCCGCCGCCGAACTCGCCGCTGACGCCAATGGCACCGGCCCGGCGGGCTGCGCCCATGGAGGTCGGCGAGGCCCGGCCATTGTCGGCCACGAACCCATACGGCATGCCGAGCGCCCGCATCAGCGCAACCCCGCGCCCCTGCCGGTCGGGATCGGTATTGCGCTCGACAAGCGCCGTGGGAAGATGCTCCATCGAGGTGCCGCCCGAATGAATATCGAAGATGACGTCGTGGCGGGGAAACAGTTCCGTCTCCAGGAAATTGGCAAGCCGGCTTGTCGGGGTGCCCAACGGGTCGCCGGGAAAGGCGCGGTTGAGATTACCGCCGTCAAGCGGCGAACAGCGTTTGGCGGCCATGACCGCCGGTGCGTTCGCCATCGGCAGAATGGTAACGCGGCCCTTGATCTGCTTGGGATCGAGCCGGCGGATCAGCTTTGCCAGCGACAGCTCGCCCTCATATTCGTCGCCGTGATTGCCGGCCATCAGAAGCAGCGATGGGCCTTCACCGTTGCGTATGAGGCAGATCGGGACCTTGACCTGGAAATAGGGCGAACGGTCTATCGAGAACGGAATGCCGAGATAACCTGATGTCTTGCCGTTCCGGTCGAGGTCGAGCGTATGGGTGAGGCCGGTGTGCATGGCGACAACTCAGACGGCGGCAACCGCGGTGACCTCGATACGGAGATCGGGGTCGGCGAGACGAGCCTCGACGCAAGCCCGCGCCGGCAGGCGTTGAGGATCCACCCAGGCATCGTAGATGCTGTTCATGGCGTCGAAGTCGCCGATCTGCGGCAGGAAGATGTTGACCGCCACAAGCTTCGACTTGCTGCTGCCGGCCTCGACCAAGAGCGCCTCGATCTTTGAGAGCACATCGCTGGTCTGGCCTTCGATACCGGCCTTGCGATTGTCAGCCACTTGGCCTGCGATGTGGACGAGGCCACCATAGACGACCGCCTGCGACATGCGGGAGCCGGACTGGAAATACTTGATCATATTGGATCCTTTCGAGGTTCTCTTGGGGCCGCCGCAAGATCCGGTCAGCCGAAATAGGTGGGAAAGGCGTGGCGGACATGGCCGGCCGCGTCGACGCCGAAGATCACGCGATAGCGATCGAGGCAGGTGCAGGGATGGGAGATGCCGAATTCAATGATGTCGCCAACGGCAATGTCGTCGCTGGGTGCAATCGACAGGAAGGCGTGCTGGTCGTTGAGCTTGAAGACCTCGGCGTGCGGTACCGGCAGCGGCTTACCGGTCCGGAAGACCGCGAGCACCATCGGAAACCCCTGATCGAACGACACGTCGCGCATACCCATGCCGCATATCGCGAGGCCGGGCTCCGGCCGCGAGAGCACTTCGGCCCATAGGCGCAAAGCCGGACGAAACGAGTTTCGTGCGGAAACACCAACGCCGCCAACTGCAAAGCCCTTGCGAGCATCGAGTGCGCTAAGCGAGCGATCATA
>NZ_RZSX01001154.1:0-1609 GCF_004023105.1 Mesorhizobium sp. M5C.F.Ca.IN.020.32.2.1
CATCCAGGGGCTGCGCCTTGCCGGCGCCGACATGATCATCGGCGTCGACCTGAACAACGACAAGAAGCCCTGGGGCGAGAAATTCGGCATGACGCATTTCGTCAATCCGAAGGAGATCGACGGCGACATCGTGCCCTATCTCGTCAACATGACCAAGCGCGGCGCCGACCAGATCGGCGGCGCCGACTATACGTTCGACTGCACCGGCAGCACCAAGGTGATGCGGCAGGCCCTTGAAGCATCGCACCGCGGCTGGGGCAAGTCGGTCGTCATCGGCGTTGCCGGCGCCGGCCAGGAGATCTCGACGCGGCCGTTCCAGCTGGTCACCGGACGCACCTGGATGGGCACCGCCTTTGGCGGCGCGCGCGGCCGCACCGACGTGCCGAAGATCGTCGACTGGTATATGGACGGCAAAATCGAGATCGACCCGATGATCACCCACACGCTGAAGCTGGAGGACATCAACAAGGGTTTTGACCTGATGCATCAGGGCAAGAGCATCAGGAGCGTGGTGGTTTACTAGGTAAGGAGGTTCAAATTCGCGTTCGTATTGCCGTTCGCAGTCACCGCGAAGTTAATCAGGCACTCCCATGAATCCTGAGACTCTCAAGAATTGGAGACTGAAGCTCCGGAACGGGCGGATGAAGACAGCGTTCCGTCACTTCACGGTTCTGGCCGAGGGCGAGGTTGTATCTCCCAATGAGGACTTTGAAACAGAGCCCGGGCCGGCTTTCTTTGGAATGAAAGTTTGGGCGTCGGACGCGGATCAAGCGATCGATATGATACGCACCATCGGCCAACACATTGGTTTCTCCTCCACTGGAAGAATTTACGTCTATGACACTGAGCCCACTGAGCCGCCCGGCACCGAGCCGCGCGGCTACGAGCTGAAATTCACGCCGTATGAACACGACTAACATCAACCAAGAACGAAGCCGCCTACAGATTCTCGTCGATGCCGATGCCTGTCCGGTGAAGGCTGAGGTCGAGAAAGTCGCCGAGCGCCATGGCATCGTCGTCACCTTCGTCTCCAATGGCGGCCTGCGCCCGTCGCGCGATCCGATGATCCGCAACGTCGTCGTTTCCAAGGGCGCCGACGCGGCGGACGACTGGATCGTCGACAATGCCAAGCCCAACGACATTGTGGTGACAGCCGACATCCCGCTTGCCGCCCGCACGGTGGCACTCGGCGCCCACGTGCTTGGGCCGACCGGGCGCCCGTTCACGCCGGAAACGATCGGCATGGCGGTGGCCATGCGCGACCTCAAGCAGCATCTGCGCGAGACCGGCGAGAGCAAGGGCTACAATGCCGGTTTCGCGCCGCAGGACCGCTCACGGTTTCTCGGCGAGCTCGACCGCATCTTGCGGCGTGCGCTGAAATCCGCCGCACCGGGCTAGCGCTTTGAACCGGAGATCGCGCAGCAAAATCGGGAATCGATCTTCGGCATCATGGGCACAGTCAAAAGTGTTATAATGTCCGAGTCTTAAAAGACGAGCGGCGTAAGACGGACCGCCATCAGAGGCCGGGCCATGACGACCGAGATGCCCCTGAAGAAACCACTTCACCGCCACATACAGTTCGCGGTGTCGGCCTGCATCGGTGTAGTGG
>NZ_RZSX01001155.1:0-1605 GCF_004023105.1 Mesorhizobium sp. M5C.F.Ca.IN.020.32.2.1
CTTCTATCGAGATCGACAACGATGACAAGAAGGGTATTGAAGCGGCCGGTGCCTGTCAGCACCTGATCGAACCGGTTTCGCGCGTCCCGATAGACGTGGCGAACGTCGTTCAAATAGGGCAGACCGATCTTATCCAGAGCTAGCGCGTCGACATACGGCCATGTGTCCATGGCAGCCTGCGCCGTGGCGGTGACGTCCGCCATAGGCTCTGCAAAGCAAGCCTTGAACTCGTCTTCCCGAAGTCTGCGAATGGCGACCATCACGCACTCTAGATGTTGGTCGAGAATGTCCGCAACCGACCTTGTTACCCGTTCATCGTCCCGGCCGCCCGGTCTTGCCAGGCCGGCGCTTTTCACGGCGGGCGTCGGCTGGATCTTCGTAGGAGCCGATGCCGGCACGTTCGCGCTTGACTGGCTTGTCACCCTCAACAGGTTTTTCAGTCCGCCGCACCGTCATCTCGTCCAGCGAGTTCTTCTTGAACAGCGGCTTGGTCGGCTCGCCGGGGATGCCGAAATCGGAACCGTGCGCCTCCTCGGCCGACTGTTTCTTGAACAGCGAGCGCGATACCGCGCCAGCGGGGGTCGGCATGTCGGTGCCCGGGCCCATGGCGTCGAGCGAAGGCTTTGCGAAGAGCGGCTTCTTGACCGGCACCGCACCGTCGGCGCCCATCTCGTCGAGATGCGGCTTGCGGAAGAGACTCTTGCCGTCATTGTCGACCGTGCGGTGGATGGCGCGGCCTTTGTTGTGCTTGCCCTTTTCGCGGCCCGAGACCGGGCTTTCCATGTCGGCATATTTGGCCAGCGGATCGTCGGAGATGGACAGCTCCATCTCGCGCAGCCGCTTGATCTCGTCGCGGATGCGGGCCGCCTTCTCGAAGTCGAGGTTGGCAGCGGCATCACGCATCTGCTTGTCCATCGCGTCGAGATGGGCTTTCAGATTGTTGCCCATCATCGCGCCGGCGCTATCGGTGAACTGCGAGATGTCGGCGCGGACGTGGTCCTTTTCGTAGACCGAGTCCAGGATGTCGGAGATGCGCGACTTGACCGATTCCGGGGTGATGCCGTTGGCCGCGTTCCACTCCATCTGCTTCTCGCGACGGCGGTTGGTCTCGGCCATCGCCCGTTCCATCGAGCCGGTGACCTGGTCGGCATAGAGGATGACCTTGCCGTCGACGTTTCTGGCGGCACGGCCGATCGTCTGGATCAGCGACGTTTCGGAGCGCAGGAAGCCCTCCTTGTCGGCATCGAGAATGGCAACGAAGCCGCATTCGGGAATATCGAGGCCTTCGCGCAGCAAATTGATGCCGACCAGCACGTCGAAGGCGCCGAGGCGCAGGTCGCGCAGGATCTCGATGCGCTCAAGCGTGTCGATGTCGGAGTGCATGTAGCGGACGCGAATACCCTGCTCGTGCAGATACTCGGTCAGGTCCTCGGCCATGCGCTTGGTCAGCACGGTGACCAGCGTGCGATAGCCGGCCTTGGTCGTGTCGCGGATTTCGCCGACGACGTCGTCGACCTGCGTCTTGGCCGGACGCACTTCGACCGGCGGGTCGATCAGGCCGGTCGGTCGGATGACCTGCTCGGCGAAGACGCCGCCGGACTGCTC
>NZ_RZSX01001156.1:0-1600 GCF_004023105.1 Mesorhizobium sp. M5C.F.Ca.IN.020.32.2.1
GGATACTCCCGGCCCAAGCGCCTATGTCGCCGCATATGGCCCAGTTCGCCGCGAAATGCAAGGGGCGTTATGTTGCAGCGCAGCGAAAGCCATGGCGAAGCGGCGCTTGCGCTGCCCTGCTGCCATGATTACCACAAATCAGGCTTTCCGTTTTTGGGGATCGAGCGATGAAGGACGTGCTGAAGGAACTCGAGCGCCGCCGGGACATGGCGCGTATGGGCGGCGGCCGGGCCCGCATCGACGCTCAGCACAAGAAGGGCAAGCTCACCGCGCGCGAACGCATCGACGTCTTTCTCGACGAGGGCTCGTTCGAGGAGTTCGACATGTATGTCGAGCACCGCTCGACCGATTTCGGCATGGAGAAGACCAAGATCGCCGGCGACGGCGTCGTCACCGGCTGGGGCACCGTCAATGGCCGCCCGGTCTATGTCTTCGCCAAGGACTTTACCGTGTTCGGCGGCTCGCTGTCCGAGGCCCACGCCGAAAAGGTGGTCAAGGTGCAGGAGATGGCGCTGCGCAACCGCGCACCGATCATCGGCCTCTACGACGCCGGCGGCGCCCGCATCCAGGAAGGCGTGTCAGCACTTGGCGGTTATGCCGAGATATTCCAGCGCAATGTGCTCGCCTCCGGCGTTATCCCGCAGATTTCACTGATCATGGGCCCTTGCGCCGGCGGCGACGTCTATTCGCCTGCCATGACCGACTTCATCTTCATGGTGCGCGACACGTCCTACATGTTCGTCACCGGGCCGGACGTGGTGAAGACGGTCACCAACGAAACGGTGACTGCCGAGAGCCTCGGCGGCGCCTCCGTCCACACGACCAAGTCCTCGATTGCCGATGGCGCCTACGACAATGACGTCGAGGCGTTGCTGCAGATGCGCCGGCTGGTCGATCTGCTGCCTGCCTCCAATACGGCTGATATCCCCGAGATCGAATGCTACCAGTCGGTCACCGATCACGATCTGTCGCTCGACCGGCTGATCCCCGACAACGCTAATAAACCCTACGACATCAAGGAGTTGATCCTTAAAGTTGCCGACGAGGGTGACTTCTTCGAGATCCAGCAGAGTTTTGCGAAAAACATCGTCACCGGCTTCGGCCGCGTCGAAGGCCGCACGGTGGGCTTCGTCGCCAACCAGCCGATGGTGCTGGCCGGCGTGCTCGATTCCGACGCCAGCCGCAAGGCGGCGCGATTCGTGCGCTTCTGCGACTGTTTCTCAATTCCGATCGTCACCTTTGTCGACGTTCCAGGCTTTCTGCCTGGCACCGCGCAGGAATATGGCGGGCTGATCAAGCACGGCGCCAAGCTTTTGTTCGCCTATGCCGAAGCGACCGTCCCGAAGATCACCGTCATCACCCGAAAGGCCTATGGCGGCGCTTATGACGTGATGGCGTCAAAGCATCTGCGCGGCGACATGAACTATGCTTGGCCGACGGCGCAGATCGCGGTGATGGGCGCCAGGGGCGCGGTCGAGATCATCTATCGCAAGGACATCGGCGATGCGAAGAAGATCGCAGCGCATACAAAGGCTTACGAGGATCGCTTCCTGTCGCCCTTCGTCGCCGCCGAGCGCGGCTATGTCGATGAGGTGATCAT
>NZ_RZSX01001157.1:0-1594 GCF_004023105.1 Mesorhizobium sp. M5C.F.Ca.IN.020.32.2.1
GTCCTGGCTTTTCGTCGGACCTTCCGGCGACCTTCATGTATCAGTTCGCCTTCGGCCGAAACCGGATGGCGCTCTCTGCTGCCAGCGCGATGATGATCTTCATGACGGTCGCCTCCGTCATGGTTCCTTACATCTATTCCGAGTTGCGCAGGGAGGCTCGCAATGAGCGCTGACGCACTGGCCTTTCGCGCCCCGTCGAACTGGTCGGCCAGGCTGGGCCGCGCTTTCATCTACGGCATCCTGATCCTTTTCGTAGCCTACTATCTGATGCCGCTTTTCGTAATGATTGTCACGTCGCTGAAAAGCATGCAGGAAATCCGCGGCGGCAACCTGATCGCGTTGCCGCGCGCGCTTTCGTTCGACGCTTGGCGCGTTGCCTGGATGGAGGCGTGCGTAGGCGTCGAATGCCCCGGCATCCGCGGCTTCTACCTCAATACCTTCCTGATGGTCGTTCCGGCTGTCGCGGTTTCGACCCTGATTGGGGCGCTGAACGGTTTTGCGCTGACCAAGTTCGTTTTCCCCGGCCACAGGGTGATTTTCGGCTTGATCATGTTCGGCTGCTTCACACCCTACCAGGCCGTACTCATCCCAATGGCAACCGTGCTGGGCTGGCTCGGCCTAGCCGGGTCGCTGTGGGGCTTGATCCTGATCCACATTATCTACGGCTTGCCGTTCACGACCCTCTTCTTCCGCAACTACTACGTCTCCGTGCCCCAGGACCTGGTGAAGGCGGCGCGCGTCGATGGTGCCGGCTTCTTCCGGATCTTCTGGCACATCCTGCTGCCGATCTCGGCGCCCATCATCATCGTTTCCGTCATCTGGCAGTTCACCAACATCTGGAACGATTTCCTCTTCGGAGCTTCGTTCACCTACGGCCAGAACGCCCCGATCATGGTCGCTCTGAACAACATTGTGAACACGTCGACCGGCGAGCGTCCCTACAACGTGCAAATGGCGGCCGCCATCATGGCCGCGCTTCCCACCCTAGTCATCTACATACTCGCGGGCCGCTACTTCGTGCGCGGTCTCGTCGCCGGTTCAGTGAAGGGTTAGCCGTCTATGACATCCCTGGAGGTCAGGAAGATTTCCAAGCGCTTCGGCCAGTACCAGGCGCTCGATAACGTGAATATAGACGCCCAGTCGGGTGAGTTCCTCGTTCTGCTCGGCCCGTCGGGATGCGGCAAGACGACTTTGCTCAACATGATCGCCGGGCTGGAGACGGTCTCCGACGGCGAGATCAGGATCGGCGGGGACGTGGTCAACGACCGCGATCCAAAGGATCGCGACATCGCTATGGTGTTCCAGTCCTACGCGCTGTACCCCAGCATGACGGTTCGCCAGAACATCTGCTTCGGGATGCGCGTGCGCAAGGTCCCCAAGGCGCAGCAGACTGAAGCCGTCGACCGCGTCGCCAGAATGCTCCAACTCGACGCGCTTCTGGACCGCAAGCCCAGCCAGCTCTCCGGCGGACAGCGACAACGCGTCGCTATGGGTCGCGCCCTGGTGCGCGATCCGAAGGTTTTTCTGTTCGATGAGCCGCTGTCGAACCTGGATGCGAAGCTCCGCGTCGAGATGCGCACCGAGATCAAGAAGC
>NZ_RZSX01001158.1:0-1590 GCF_004023105.1 Mesorhizobium sp. M5C.F.Ca.IN.020.32.2.1
CATCGTGCTCGCCCGTACCACCTGGCCGTCGTCAAGCCTGACGTGATAGACGGTCATGTCGCCGAGGTAGGCGATATCGTAAACCTCGCCCTCGATGGCGTTAACGGCACCGGCCGGTCTCGTCGACGATATCTTGATCTTCTCCGGCCTGATCGCGAAGGCGACGGCCGCGCCGGTGGGGGGCGCATCACCGGCATTCTCCGTCCGAATCGTGATGCCGTTGCCCGCATCGATGCTTGCGCTGCCTGCCTCGCCATGCGCAATCTTGCCTTCGAACATGTTGACGTTGCCAACAAAGCCGGCGACGAAGCGGGAACCCGGCGCCTCGTAGACTTCGGCCGGCGTCGCCACCTGCATCACCTCGCCCTTGTCGATGATGGCGATACGGTCGGCCATGGTCATCGCCTCTTCCTGGTCATGGGTGACGACGACGAAGGTGAGGCCGAGTGACTGCTGCAGATCCATCAGCTCGAATTGCGTTTCCTCGCGCAGCTTCTTGTCCAGCGCGCCCAACGGCTCGTCGAGCAGCAGGACCTTCGGCCGCTTGGCGACCGAGCGGGCAAGCGCCACGCGCTGGCGCTGGCCGCCGGACAGTTGGTGCGGCTTGCGCTTGGCGAACTGCTCGAGCTTGACCAGCTTCAGCATCTCTCCAACGCGCGCCGCGATCTCGGGCTTCGGCATGCCGTCCTGCTTAAGGCCGAAAGCGATGTTGTTCTCGACCGTCATGTGCGGGAACAGCGCATACGACTGGAACATCATGTTGACCGGCCGCCGGTATGGCGGGATGCCGCGCAAATCCTGGCCATCGAGCAGGATGCGGCCGGCGGTCGGCTCCTCGAAGCCGGCGAGCATCCGCAAAAGCGTCGATTTTCCACATCCCGACGCCCCGAGCAGGGCAAAAAACTCGCGCTCGAATATGGTCAGCGACAGATTGTTGACGGCGGTGAAGTCACCGAACTTCTTGGTAACCTTGTCGAACTGGATGTATGGCTTGGCGTTCGGATCGTTCCACGGCGCGAAATCCCTGCGGATGCTGCCAAGCGATTTCATATCCCACTCCGTCCTGCGTTCTGTCTCCAGAAGACTTGACCCCGGCAGCACCTGCCGGGGTCGTTGATTGTCGCCTACTGCCCGGTGACGATCTTGGTCCAGGTGCGGGTGACGACGCGCTGGGTCTTGGAATCGTAGGGGGCGATGGTGAACAGCTTCGCCAGCGTCGCCTCGTCCGGATAGATCGCCGGATCCTCGAGTATCTCCTTATCGATGAACTGCTGCGATGCCTTGTTGCCGTTGGCGTAGAAGACGTAGTTGCTCGACTTGGCGATCACTTCCGGCTTCATCATGTAATTCAGGAATTCATGCGCCTCGGCGACATGCGGCGCGTCGGCCGGGATCGCCATCTGGTCGAACCACATTTCGGCACCTTCCTTCGGCACGGAATAGCTGATCTCGACGCCACGGTTAGCCTCCGTCGCACGGTCGCGCGCCTGGAACACGTCGCCCGACCAGCCGACGGCCAGGCAGATGTCGCCATTGGCCAGTGCGTTGATATATTCCGACGAGTGGAACTTGCGGATGTAAGGCCTGATC
>NZ_RZSX01001159.1:0-1587 GCF_004023105.1 Mesorhizobium sp. M5C.F.Ca.IN.020.32.2.1
CGGCAAAAATGCTAAGACGGAGAGGTGGCCGAGTGGTTGAAGGCGCACGCCTGGAAAGTGTGTTTACGGGAAACCGTAACGCGGGTTCGAATCCCGCTCTCTCCGCCAGATGCCGTTGATTTACTAAGCAAATATGTAGATTTTCTTCTGTTGCGTACAAAATGACGGACGTCAACGATCATTCCCCGTTCGGGTAGTGTCTCAGTTTGAAATTTGACCGGCTGTCAGCCGGCGCCGCTCGCCTGTCGCGTCAGCCGGCAAACTCCTATATGCTTACCGGAAAGCATGGGAGAGGAAAATCATGTCTTGGAAGGTTCTAGCAAAGTGGCCAGACGCGGCTGGCGGGCGCATCACCGCAACTGCGAAGATTCCAGGGATGTCGTCGGGATGTATCGGGCGTTTATCGCAGACGGCGAATTTGAACGAGTGTGGATAGAGGACATAGACGGGAAGGAAGTTTCGCCGGGGACTTTCGGCATTGAGGAAGCAAGTTGATGCCAACCGGACCTAAAGGCCAGAAGCGCCCCGCCGACGTGATCGGCAATGCCGTCCGCGTCATGCGCATTGCCACTGGCGAGGAAGCCGATGACGTGATCGACGACGGCAAAGACCCTGCCGCAAAGGCGCTCGGCGCGAAGGGCGGGAAGAAGCGCGCGGAGAACATGACGCCAGAGCGGCGCGCCGAGATCGCGCGCAAGGCGGCGTCAAAACGATGGCGAAATAGCTTTACCGCCCACCGTCCGATTTAAGCCGAATCTCTATGTCGCCCACCGGACCATAGGTCAACTGAAATGCCATGGTCATCAAATTCAGCCAGGCGATCCTTTGAGCCGCATCATACGGGCCCTTCTGCGGTAGCTTCTGGATAAGCGCCGCGATCAGCGGGTCTTGGATTGGACCGCCTCCACCGCCATTGCCGCCACTCCCACCGCCGCTGCCACCGCCTTCATCGTCAATCGTCGGAGCCACGTCGGCTTCCCCAGCAATCACGCCGGGCTGCACAAGCCGGTTCTTTCCATGCTCGAAGAAGCCTGCCTGTTCGGCGGATTTTTCAAACGCTTGTCGCGCCCGATTCTTCATGGACGACGTGAAGGACCGTCTTGCGAACCGCGTCCAGCTCACGACCGACGGTCGCCGCGCCTACCTCAACGCGGTCGAGGAAGCCTTTGGCGCCGACATCGACTACGCCATGCTTGTGAAGCAGTACGGCGAGCCGGAAAGCAACAAGTCGCCAGACCGCCGCTACAGCCCGGCTGTCTGCACTGGTGCCGTCAAGACGCGCGTCGAAGGCAATCCCGACCCGGAGCATGTAAGCACGTCGCATATCGAGCGCGCCAATCTCACCATGCGCATGGCGAACCGTCGCTTCACGCGCCTTACCAACGCCTTTTCGAAGAAGTTCGACAACCACGTCCACATGATCGCGATCTACACCGTCTGGTACAACTTCCTCAAAATGCCCCCGACGTTGCCGATTCCTCCGGCCCTTTCTTCTGGCTTTTCTCCCCCTCTCTTGTCTCTGTCATTCCCTTTTCGATCAGCTTTCCTCCTTTTCTCCGAAGCCGGGCCAGCGCTTCCCTTACAAAA
>NZ_RZSX01000115.1:0-10446 GCF_004023105.1 Mesorhizobium sp. M5C.F.Ca.IN.020.32.2.1
TACTTGTTTAGATCCCCCTGAACCGCCGATATAGAGCGTTTCCTGGGCGATCACGGCCGACGGCGCGATTATGGTGGCGATCAAGGTGGATATGGCAGCAATACAAAGAGTGGTTCTCATGGTTGCCTCCCATTTCGTTTGAGCTTTGTTGCGTGAATCATAAGGATTCGCGGTCGAGGGCCTGATCGCGAAAAAGAAGGCCTTCATTTTGTTATTGAAGCAGTAGGAGTGGCCTTTACCCTTAAGCTGTGCCTGTTTTCTGCGCCTCTTTGCGCCATTGGGTCTCCTCCTCGCATGTGAACAGCGGGCTTAGGTTGCTTCCCGACCTTTAAACGAAAGACGTCGACCACGCGTATGTCCGACAAATCGAAGTCGAATTTGTCGGAGGCGATCTGAAGAGTGTCGCAATTGGTCGGCCAGAATGGCCTCGCTGATTAAGTCAGGACCGGCGGCTGCTTTTCCCAGTCTCGATGCGTCTGTTGCCAGTAGGCATTTAGTCGTCTCTCCTCCGATTTTTTTTGGGAGTATCAGCATGCCAACACACTTATGTCTAATCAGAAATTGCATGGCAAACATACCGAAACTTTATGGGACACGATCAACGCCGTGAGGATTCTGGCAGCGTCGGATGCTGGTGGAGGAGGCCGCGCGTATCTCGCCGGCATCGGGTGCGTAGAGCATGTGCGCGCCGAGGGGCGCGAGCTTCGCCGCGTCCGCGTCTTCCGTGCGCGGATAGGCGGCGAGGTCGGCCGCGCTGTTGAACTGCTTCGGATTGACGAAGAGCGTGACAATCACGCGGTCGGCCTGCGCCAGCGCCGCGCGCACGAGGCTCAAGTGCCCCTCGTGCAAGGCGCCCATGGTCGGCACCACGGCAATGTTGGCGCCTTCGCGACCGTCGCACGGAGCGCGGCGAGGGTTCTCACGATGGGTACGCTCACGCTGCTTCTCCGTTCTTGACGCTGCTGGTGCCGACACTCTTTGGGACATCCGCGAAGACATGCTCCGCAGCCGGAAAGCATCGGTCGCGCACCTCGTTTGCATAGGCCGCGATCGCAGCTTCCGCTTGATCGCCGAGATCCGCGTAACGCTTCACGAATTTCGGCCTGAACGCGGTGAAGAGCCCGAGCATGTCGTCGGTCACCAGGATCTGGCCATCACAGGCGGGCGATGCACCGATGCCGATCGTGGGGATGGCGATTTCTCGGGTGATCCGCCGCGCGAGAGGCTCAGGCACTTTCTCCAGGACGACGGAAAAGGCTCCCGCTTCCGCGATCGCTGCCGCGTCGCGCCGGATCCGCTCCGCCTCCTCTCCCCGCCCCTGCACGCGATAACCGCCAAACGTATTCACCGCCTGCGGCGTCAGGCCGACATGCGCCATGACCGGTACACCACGAGCGGTCAGGAAGCGGATCGTGGCGGCCATGCTCTCGCCGCCTTCCAGCTTGACCGCTGCGCATCCGGTCTCCGCCATCAGGCGAGCAGCGTTGCGGAAGGCCTGCTCAGGTCCCTCCTCGTAGGAGCCGAACGGCATGTCGACGACCATCAGCGCCCGCTCGACGCCGCGCCGCACCGCCTTTCCGTGCATGATCATCATCTCGACAGTGACGCCGAGCGTCGACGGCAGGCCGTGCAGCACCATGCCGACACTGTCGCCGACGAGCACGATGTCGCAATGCGGGTCGACGAGCCTCCCCATCGGTGTGGTGTATGCAGTGAGACAAACCAGCGGCGTGCCGCCCTTGCGGGCGAGCACGTCCGGCGGCGTGACCGCTTTCGTTTCACCAGATGCGCTCAACAGAGCCTCCTTCCCTTACGGTACCGCCGGCCCGGGGGCGGCCTTGGCACAAACTTGTGCCGGTGCGAAGAGCCAAAAAGGGGCCCACCGCCGCGCGGCGTTGACGGCCGGACCGGCGCAGTTCACGCTTGTTGCCAAGCGCTCCAGCCACGTCGTGCTGAAGCTCGGCCGAACCGCTTCCGAGGAAACATGCAGGACCAGGCGACGGGAACAAGAAAGCGGAAAACTGCCGGCAGGGCCCACGAGATGAACGTGGACCTGATCGCGGTCGTCGTAGCCGTCACCGATGGCAAGCCTTGCGTGCTCACGATCGGACAGGCAAATGCGTTGCCCTCCGGCCCGTTCGAACTCGGTCATCGCTCCCTGCAGTCCGGCCTGAGGGCATGGGTGGAACAACAGACCGGCCACCCGCTCGGCTACATCGAGCAACTCTACACCTTCGCCGACAGCGACCGGATCGGCATCGAACGGCAGCAGCGTGCGATCTCGATCAGCTATCTCGCGCTCACACGTGAAGAACATGCGGGACGCTCGCCTCAGCGTCGCTGGCGAAGCTGGTACGACTATTTTCCGTGGGAGGACGACCGCACCGGCACGCCGCCGGTCGTCCAGGACGTCCTTGAGCCGCGGCTGCTCGCCTGGGCGGACAGCACCGGTGATGCCGCGACGCGGCGTGAACGGCGGCAGCGTTGCGCGATCGCCTTCGGCTTCGACGATCGCCCCTGGAACGAGGAACTGACGCTCCAGCGTTACGAACTGCTCTACGAGGCAGCCCTGGTAGAAGAGGCGACGCGTGGCCGCCGGGCGTCCCAGCCTTCGCCGCTCCCGGGCCTGTCGATGATTGCCGATCACCGCCGCATTCTGGCGACCGGTATTGCGCGGCTGCGCTCCAAGATCAAATACCGGCCCGTCGTCTTCGAGCTGTTGCCGCCGGTCTTCACCTTGCTGCAGCTGCAGCGCACGGTGGAAGCGCTCGCCGGTAGACTTGTCCATAAGCCGAACTTCCGCCGTCTCATCGAACAGCAGGAACTGGTCGAGGAGACCGGGGCTACGACGACCGATACGGGCGGCCGTCCGGCGAAGCTGTTCCGTTTCCGCCACGCCGTTCTGGCCGAACGATCCGTCGCTGGCACGAAATTGCCGGGGGCGCGCGCTTGACATAGCTTATTCTCACAGTAAGTATATGCCAATTATACTCATCCGGAGCATAATTGGAAGATGCTCGTTCAAGTCCCTACCGCCGCGTCCCTCTACGATCACGTCCGGCGGGTTATCCCGCCAATCGAGTGGCCAGTCTTCTCCGATGACATCGACGCCATTCTTGCGCTGAAGCACAAGCGCAATGCCGTCATCCTGGCGCACAACTACCAGACGCCCGAGATCTTCCATTGCGTGGCCGACATCGTCGGCGACAGCCTGGCACTTGCTCGCAAGGCGATGACCGTCGATGCCGAAATCATCGTGCTCGCCGGCGTGCACTTCATGGCCGAGACGGCGAAGCTGCTCAATCCGGACAAGACCGTGCTCATCCCGGACCTCGCTGCCGGCTGCTCGCTGGCCGACTCGATCACGGCGGCGGATGTGCGGTTGATGCGCCAGCGCTTTCCCGGTGTGCCGGTCGTCACCTATGTCAACACCTCCGCCGCGGTGAAGGCCGAGTCCGACATCTGCTGCACCTCGGGCAATGCGCTGGCCGTCGTCGAGTCCCTCGGCGTGCCGCGCGTCATCATGCTGCCGGACGAATATCTCGCGAAGAACATCGCGTCTCAAACTGGCGTCGAGATCATCGCCTGGAAGGGGCACTGCGAGGTGCACGAGCGCTTCACGGAGGCCGACATCCGCGAACTGCGCGAAGCGCATCCGGGCGTCACCGTGCTCGCCCACCCCGAATGCCCGCCCGAGGTCGTTGCCGAGGCGGACTTCGCCGGCTCGACGGCGGCGATGTCCGACTATGTCGGACAGCATAGGCCGGTGCGCGTCGTGCTGATGACCGAGTGCTCGATGAGCGACAACATCGCCGTAGAGCATCCCGAGGTCGAATTCGTCCGGCCCTGCAACCTTTGCCCGCACATGAAGCGCATCACGCTCGCCAACATCCGCGCGGCGCTTGAGGAGAACCAGTATGTCGTGACGATCGATCCGCAGATCGCCGGTCACGCTCGAAGGGCCGTGGAGCGGATGCTCGTCATATGACGATCGACATTCACGATCTTCATGGTCGGCCTGTGATCGTCGGCGCGGGCATCGCCGGGCTCATGACGGCGCTCCATCTGGCGCCCGAGCCTGTCGTCCTTCTCTCCAGGACACCGCTGGGCGCCGAGGCCTCCAGTATGTTCGCCCAGGGCGGGCTCGCGGCGAGCCTCGCCTGCGACGACAGCCCCGACCTGCATTTGGGCGACACGCTCGCCGCCGGCGATGGGCTTTGCGACGAGGCGACCGCGAGGCGCGTCGTCGAAGCCGCGCCGAAAACGATCGAAGACCTCGAGCGCCTCGGCGTCCCTTTCGACCGAGATCGCCATGGAGCCTTTCGGCTGGGACTCGAGGCCGCCCATTCGCGTCGGCGGATCGTGCATGCCGCTGGCGACGGTACCGGCCGCGAGCTGATGCGCGTGCTGGCCGCCGCGGCGCGGAGCACGCCTTCGATCAGGGTCCTGGAAGGGTTGGAGGCTAGGCGCCTGCTCGTCGAGGACGGCGCCATTGTGGGCGTGCTTGCGGCCGGGAGTAAGGGGGCGCTGGCTTTCCCTACCCGCCGCGTGGTGCTCGCGACTGGCGGCATCGGCGGCCTTTTCGGCGACACCACGAATCCACTCGGCTCGCTCGGGCAAGGTCTGGCGCTCGCCGCGCGGGCCGGTGCGGAGCTCGCCGATCTCGAATTCGTGCAGTTCCACCCGACCGCCCTGGACAGCCACCTGCGCCCGATGCCACTGGTGAGCGAAGCGGTGCGCGGTGAAGGTGCTGTCCTCGTCGATGAGCACGGCCGACGCTTCCTCGCCGAAACGGACGGCGGCGAACTCGCGCCGCGCGACGTCCTGGCCCGAGCGGTTTGGCGTCAACTCGCCGCCGGCAAGCGCGTGTTCCTCGATTCACGGCAAAGCCTCGGCACGAAATTTGGCGAGCGCTTCCCTGCTATCGCGCAGTCGTGTCGGGAGTCAGGCATCGACCCTACCACGGACCCAATCCCGGTACGGCCAGCAGCGCATTATCACATGGGTGGCGTGGCCGTGGACGCCGAGGGCCGCAGCTCCGTGGAAGGCTTGTGGGCATGCGGCGAGGTTGCCTGCACCGGCCTGCACGGCGCCAACCGGCTCGCCAGCAATTCGCTCACCGAGGCTGTGGTATCAGCCGCCTGGGTCGCCCAGAGCGTCGCCGCCAAGTCATCGGATGGGCACCGGCCCCAATTCCAGGCCGTCGTGCCGCCAGGGCCGGATGCGGCGCGCATCCGTCCCATCGCCTCGCGAGCGATCGGCATCGTGCGCGACGGGGAGACTTTGCGCGAAGCCGCGGCGACCTTGCTACGGCTTGCTGCTGGCCGCACGGCCGCTTCCGATCCGGCGCTGGTCGCGCTGATGATCACGGTCTCAGCCAATCGCCGCGAGGAAAGCCGCGGCTCGCATTTTCGGTCCGACTTCCTATCGCATGACCCGCACCCGAGCCGGTCACGGCTGACGCTCGACGACGCACTCGAGGCGGCCGCCGCCCTCACCGAGACCGTGCCGCCAATCGCCAGGAGCGCCTGACCATGGAATTGATGCCGCCGCCGCAGCTCATGGTCGAGCCGCTGGTGCGGACCGCGCTGCTGGAGGATCTCGGCCGCGCCGGCGACCTCACGACGGACGCGGTCGTTCCCGCGGACGCGGTTGCGACGATGGCGATCGCTACACGACAGCCGGGCGTGATCGCCGGACTCGACGTGGCCGCCCTCGCCTTCCGCCTGATCGATCCTGTCTTCGAGATCGAGGTGGGACATCCCGACGGCAGCGATGTTGCTGCCGGAGCCGTTGTTGCAACAGTCCGCGGTCCCGCCCGCGCCCTGCTCACGGCGGAGCGGACGGCGCTCAACTTCCTGTGCCACCTCAGCGGCATCGCGACGGCCACCGCAGGGATCGTGGACGCCGTGCGCGCCCACAAGGCGCGGATCGTGTGCACACGAAAGACGACGCCCGGCCTACGGATGCTCGAGAAATACGCCGTGCGCGCCGGCGGTGGCGCAAATCACCGCTTCGGGCTCGATGATGCCGTTCTCATCAAGGACAACCACATCGCGATCGCCGGCGATATTCGTAGCGCTGTCGAGCGCGCACGCGCTGGCGTCGGTCACATGGTCCGGATCGAGGTCGAGGTCGACACGCTCGATCAGCTCGAAATCGCGCTTGCCGCCGGCGTCGACGCGGTGCTTCTCGACAACATGTCGGTCGAGGAACTCGCGCGGGCGGTCGCCATGGTCGGCGACCGTGCCATCACTGAGGCGTCCGGTCGCGTCACGCCGGCGACAGCGCCAGCGATCGCAGCGACAGGTGTAGATCTCATCTCGATCGGCTGGCTCACGCACAGCGCGCCGATCCTCGATATCGGACTGGATTGGAAATAGCCTTCGATAAGGGGCGTTGCCTTCAAAGGCTATGGCTGCTCCGCCACGACGATATGGCTGGAGTGGAATTCCTTCCACCAGCGCGTCTAACGCCCCTGTGGGAATGCCCGGCCGCATGCAAGCAGTTGTCTATCGCAGCTTTTTCGCGTGGCGACGGCACATGCTCCGGTTTATCTGCTAGGAATACTTGGATAATGGCGAGGGGAGACGATGACCCGTGGGAGCTTGACTCGAAGAGGTTTCTTGGCCGGCGCGCTTTGCATGCCGGCCATCCATGCAGCGCAGGCGGACTGTTCAAGCCCGGCTTTGCGAGTACGCGTGCGACGGGAATTCCGTTCGTTCGATCCGGCGGATGCCCGCGGCGAGGACGGGATCATCACCCGAAACCTGTTGGCACCTCTGGTGCGTTTCGCGAAGCGTCAAGGCAGCGATCAGTGGCGGTGGGAGCGGCACATTGTCGACAACATCTCCGAGGGCGATCCCAAGCGCTACGCGTTTACCTTGAGAGATGAAGGTTGGCGCAACGCATCCTCGGTCTCCGCAGAAGACGTGGCGTTTTCCTTCGAGCGCATTGCCGGTTTCAACGGTGGCCTCAGCGACGCCAACAACCGGCAGAGCTGGAGTGGCCTGAAGTCGGTCGACATTGCCGATCAGAGATCGGCGGCGATCGTATTGGAGTCCGAACGCCCTGACCTGCTCACGACCACTTTGCCCGGGGTCGCAGGCTGCGTGGTCAACAAAAGCTATGTCAGTGGGCTTTCTTCCGGCCGATTCACCTTTGACCCAGGCCCTACCTCAGGCCGGTACGATCTCTGCGATGTTGTCCCGGGGGATTATGCAAAGCTGATCAAGGACCGAGACTGGAAGGGTGACAAGGTTGAGGTCGAAAGCGCAATCTTTCGGGTGATAAAGGACGATAAAGCGGCGAAGGAGATGTTCCTTGCCGGACAGATCGACGTCTACCGGCCCGATCTCGATGTACTGAAGGTTGCTGTGGCAGAGGGCCAGCCGGTGACCCGCGCCGCAACCTCCCGCACCAGCATCCTCGTCCTCAACCAGGATGGCGCGCTCGCCAACTTTGAGCTGCGCCGGGCTGTACAACTCGCCGTGGACCGCCGCGCCGTTGGGTTCGCGGCCTACCAGGATGAAAATGCGCAGGTTGCGACCGGGCTTATTCCTGATGGTTGGACGGGCTGGAGCAAGGAGCCACTTGTGGCTTTCGACCCGGATGAGGCTGCGCGTCTTGTTGCCGCCAACCCACTGTCGGAGACCTTACGGATCGCCACCTTCTCGGATCAGACTCTGATGAGCATGGCGCTCCAGGTTCAACAGGATCTGACTCGGATCGGATTGCGGAGCGAGGTCATTCCGCCGGAGGATGGAGCTTGGCTGGCGATCAGCAACAAGACCGCAGATATCCTCGTCACGTTGACCGCGCCGCAGACCTTCGGGTCTCTCGAGACGTTCAGCTATTTCACCTCGAGGTCCGATCTTCGGTGGAACACCAATCCCGAGTTCGACAAGATGTTCGAGACGGCGGTAATGCAACCCAACAGCGAGTTCCTTTTCCAGTTGCAAAGCCTGCTGGTCAACAGCGGTGTCGTCGTCCCAATGGTGGACGACCATGCCGCATATGTGGTCAATTCCAGGGTGATGCCAGCCTTCAATCCCGACGGCCAAGTCGGCGATGTGGGCTCCTGGACCATCGTCCCGTGAGAATCACGAGTCTTGGCCTGTGCCTTGCGGTGATGCTTGCTGGAGCGGCGCAGGCAGCGCCCGGCGACTGCTCCCGCACCCCTCTTCGCGCGAAGCCGGCTGACCTCGCCAGGATCCTGAAGGAACATGGCCGGTGGCTGGCCACATGGGACAAACCTAACCCAAAGGGTCGGCAAGCCGACCTCAGCCACCTCGATTTGAGCGGGGAAAAGTTCGTCGAGGTCGACCTGCGGCGTGCAAAATTTGCCGGGTCGAGACTGCAGGGCGCGACTTTTGACAAGGCCAGGCTCGACGAAAGCGATTTCACCTGCGTCGAAGCGGAAGGCGCCTCCTTTGCGAGCGCGGATCTCTTTTTGGCAACGCTCACCAACGCGTCGCTCGTCGGTGCGGATATAGCCGGCGGGAAGCTCGGCGGCGCCAAGCTCTCGGGTGTTGACCTCACCAACGCCAACTTCACCGACGCAGACTTGCGGCGGGCGGATCTGCAACGCACGCTCCTGCGCAACACGCACCTCGAGAAGGCGGCATTCGCTGACGTGAACGTCGCCGAAGCGGTATGGCAGCCCGTCGACCTCCCGGATGTCGGCAGCATGGGATCCGTAAGTAACCTGAGAACTCTTAGGCTCGATTCCGAGAAGGCCGAGCCCGGCGGCTTGAGCCGCCTGGTCAAGGGACTGCGCGACGCTGGGTGGGACAGCCAGGCCAAAGAAGCCGCTCATGCGCTGGAGCGCGCCACCGTGGCTGTCGACCTTGGCAATTGGAATAGACCGGTCGCAGCTCTTTGGGCACTCGTTCGAGCAGCGATCGGGTTGCTGACGGACTACGGGCTCGCACTTGGCCAAGGTCTCCTGGTGCTGGTCCTGTGGAACGCCGCGTTCATTCCGCTCTACTACTGGTGCGGCTTCAGCCCGGCCCTCAATCGCCGCTCGGGCATTGTACGGGTCATTCCGGAGAAGACCTTGCAACCCGGGCCGACCGGCGAGCGCTACACGAAGGACGTCACGGTCGTGCCGCTCGCGCCTCAAACCCGGCTCGGACGGGCTTTTTGGGCTTCGATTTTTGCAGGGGTAGCCGCCGTGCGGTTCGGCATTGGCAGCTTTAGCCTGCTCGGTTTGCTGGAGCGCTATGTAAGCGGGTTCGCGGCCACAGGACGGGTCAGCTGGGCGGCCGACGTTCAATCCTTGGTAAGCGCGCCCCTTCTTGCTGGGCTGGTCTATGCCTACTGGTTGTAGCGCGCAGTGAGCATGGTCGCGCGTAGCTGAGGAAGGCCGCCAGGGCACGGCCGGCGTCGAGGCCAAACTCTAGCCAGCTCGCCCAAGGGCGGAGAACCTCGAAGCGACGACCAGGAAATCATGTGTGCCGGCCGCTATCGGGAACTTGTGGTGAAGGCCAACATCTCGCCAATCCACGGTGCTCTCGCCACCCAGCTGTCCGATGATCGCAAGGCCTGCCATCACGTCCCAGCTCGACTCCCCCAGGCTGATGTAGCCATCGACGTGGCCGAGAGCGACACTCAGCAACGAGACGCTTCCGCAGCCGCTGTTTCGAAACACCATTCCCGCTTCGCGGCTCACAAATGTCACGAGGTCCGCGCGGCGCGAGTCGGTGTCCGCCGGGCCGAAACCGAGCGCGACCGCGGCACGTGACGGATCGATCGGCGCCAGCGGCGGGATCAGGTGTCCGTTGAGACGTGGCGGCACATCAACGCCGCCGAAGACCAGTTTGGCCTGCGCGGGAAGATTGAGGACCCCGAAGACCGGCCGTCGGCCGTCGAAGAGACCGATGGATATGGACCATTGGTCGGAGCCGCGCACGAAGTTGAGGGTTCCATCGATGGGATCGATGACCCAGGTCCGCCCGGATCGGCTTCGAGCTGCCGAGCCCTCCTCGCCGACGATCCCGTCGTCTGGAAACGAGGCTCGCAGCCTGTCGACGATCACCCGCTCGACCTCCCGATCGGCCTGGGTGACAAGGTCGAGATAGCCTTTTGACTCGGCCGTAACCGAGACGTCCTGGTGGAAGTGCTCGATCGCAATCTCGCCAGCCTCGAGCGCAATGGCCTCGACGACATCAATCACGATGCGGCCATTAGGCTGCCGCCCGCGCGATCTGTGGCAAACGCCCGCAGCAGGTCGGCGTGGTCTGTCTGGATGACCGAGACGCCGGCGTCGATCAGCCGCCCCCAGATGTCATCGGGATTGTCGCGCGCGGCGGTATCGGTGAAGCCGCCACAAGCCACGCCGTCCAGCGTATTGCACCACAGCGCGATACCGGCGGCGGCGAACCGATCGCTGACCGCCGTTATGTCGCCCAGCGTGTCATAGACCAGCTCGCAGACCGCGGGGGC
>NZ_RZSX01001160.1:0-1586 GCF_004023105.1 Mesorhizobium sp. M5C.F.Ca.IN.020.32.2.1
GCCTTGCACATGCGCTCGAGCCATTGCGGATCGGCGATCTCGTCATCGTCGATGACCAGCAAGTGCCTAAAATTTGGAAAATGCAGGATCGCCATCTGCCAGCCGGCATTATAGGCGCTGCAATTGCCGCGCTCATGTGCAATGATGACCATGCCTGATATCTCGCCGCGCTCGAACAGCGGCAGCGCCGCTTTGGCGCCGGCGAGCGCCTCGGCCTCGTTCTCAATGACGATGATTGCGAACCGTCGGCCGGTGTCCTGGGCCTTGAGCGACGCCAGCGTCGCCAGCAGCTGCTCGGGCCGTTTGAAGGTCGGCAGCGTCACGACCGCCTCGACGGCCGTCGTGACCAGTCCCGGAGAGCGCCCTGCGATCGATACCGAATCGTCCGATGGCAATGGGATCATGTGTTCAGCCCGGGATGGTGAGTCTGGTTTTCGATAGCATCGCGACGATAACGTTTCGTTAATCACCTTTCGCGGACGAGCCTGCAAATCCGCAACGCCGGGCCACCAAATACCTTCACTTAATCAACGCTTCACCGCGCTTTGCTAGCTGGGTCAGCACTGGATAGGTGAGATGCATCTGCTGTTCGCCACATCGATCGTGCCCGACGGTGCTCTTGCCTCGGGCTATGAGATCGCCAATGCCGCGATCATCGCCGCGTTGCGGCGGGCCGGCGTGCGCGTCACCGTGATCGGCTTCACCTGGCCGGGCAAGCCTGCGAGCGATCCGCAAAACACCATCGTGCTCGGTGCCGTCGATGTGCGCACCGAAGGCGCGTCATCGCTGCAAAAGCTCGCTTGGGTTGCAAAGGCGATGCTCTCCGGCCTCACTTTCGCGTCGGTCAAGCTGCGCGTGGTCACCGGCAGCGAGGTCCGCGCCGCCGTCGAACGCGCTGGCCCTTTCGACGGCTATGTCTTGAATTCCGTGCAGTTCGCCGGCGCCTTCGAAAGGCTGTTCGCCGACCGGCCGTCGATCTTCGTCGCCCACAATGTCGAGCATCGTTCGGCGCAGGAGAACGCCGCTGCCGCGGGCGGCCTTTTGCAGCGCTTGTTGTTTCGCCGTGAGGCCAGACTGCTCAAGGCCATGGAAGAACGACTCTGCAGCCGGGCACGCTTCGTCCTCACGCTGGCCGAGGAAGATCGCTCAGCACTCGGCGTCGCCTCCGATGACCGTTCGGCGGCGCTGCCGCTGGTGACTTGCGCCGAAGCGCCCGTGCAAAACGAACCGCGCCGTATCGATTGCGACGCGGCGCTGATCGGTACCTGGACTTGGCAGCCGAACCGCATCGGCCTCGACTGGTTCCTGAAAAAGGTGGTGCCGCATCTCAGGCCCGATTTTCGGGTCAGGATTGCCGGCGGCGTGCCATCGGGCCTCACGTCCGCGCATCCCGGCGTCGAGTTCGTCGGGCGCGTGCCGGACGCGCAGGCGTTCGTGCGGGGTGCCGCCGTCATCCCGCTGATCAGCACCTCCGGCAGCGGCGTGCAGCTCAAGACCGTCGAAACCTTCGAACTCGGCCTGCCTTCCGTCGCCACCAGCCATTCGTTGCGCGGCATCGACCATCGCCCGGTCAATTGCGTGGTGAC
>NZ_RZSX01001161.1:0-1585 GCF_004023105.1 Mesorhizobium sp. M5C.F.Ca.IN.020.32.2.1
GTCCAGCTCGGGCCGATGCTCGACGCGATCCTCAGCCGTCATGGATAGTCATGACGGCTGAGGATCGCGTCGAGCATCGGCCCGAGCTGGACGGTGCGGCCGCGCACGTCGAGCGGGCCGACCTCGAAGGGCACGACATGATCGTCGCCGGCGTAGCCGAATTCGCCGAGTTTGGGTTGATGTTCAGCCAATTGATGAGTTCCCAACATGACAAAGCTCCGGGGCGCGGCCATGCCGCCCTCCGGGGCGCATGCGTCGAAACGCGCTCGATTTACGTGATGCGGCTGAGATAGGCATCACGTACTCCCGGATCAAGGCGGCCCGGATCAAGCGCCCAGACACCAGGCCAAAACCGCCTTCTGGGCGTGGAGCCGGTTCTCGGCCTCGTCGAACACCACCGAATGTGGCCCGTCGATGACCTCGTCAGTGACCTCCTCGCCACGATGCGCCGGCAGGCAGTGCATGAACAACGCATCGGGTTTCGCCTTCGCCATCAGCGCCGCATTGACCTGGTAGGGTGAGAAGACATTATGGCCGCGAGCACGGTGCTCCTGGCCCATCGACACCCAGCAGTCGGTGACGACGCAGTCGGCCTCGTGGACCGCCTGCTCGGGCGAGCGGGTGAAGTTCAACTTGCCGCCATGCGCCCTCGACCAGTCGACATGCTTCTGCGCCGGCTCGCTGCCTTCCGGCACGGCTACGTTGAGATTGAAGCGGAATCGCGCCGAGGCCTCCAGCAGCGAATGCAGCACGTTGTTGCCGTCGCCGGACCAGGCGATGGTCTTGCCGGCGACCGGACCGCGATGCTCCTCGAAGGTCATGATGTCGGCCATCAGTTGGCACGGATGGGTATCGTCGGTCAGCCCGTTGATGACGGGAACGGTGGCGTTCTCGGTCAGCTCCAGCAGCCGGTCATGCGATGTGGTTCGGATCATGATCGCATCGACATAGCGCGACAGCACCTTGGCCGTGTCGGCGATGGTTTCGGAGCGGCCGAGCTGCATCTCGGTGCCGGTCAGCATGATGGTCTCGCCGCCGAGTTGGCGCATGCCGACGTCGAAGGATACGCGCGTGCGCGTCGACGGCTTGTCGAAGATCATCGCCAGCACCTTGCCTTCGAGCGGTTTTGTCCGCTCGCCAGCCTTGAGCCTTGCCTTTCGCACGACGGCATCGTCCAGCATGAAGCGCAGATCGCCCTCGGAAACGGCGGAAAGATCGGTGAAATGGCGAAGGCTCATTTGGGGTCTTTCGACTGTTACTTCGCGGCAGCCGCGGCTATGGCATCGGCCAGGCCCCTGGCGCCGGCGCGGATGCGGTCGAGCGCTTCATGGATCTCGGCGTCGGTGACGGTGAGCGGCGGAAGCAGGCGAAGGACGTTGTCACCGGCCGGAACCGCCAGCAGATGCTGGTCGCGCAACGCCATATTCACCTTGGTGTTGGGTGCGGCGCATTTCAGGCCGAGCATCAAGCCGGTGCCCCTGATGTCTTCGATGATATCAGGAAATTCGTCGGCGACACCCGCCAGCCCCTGCTTTAACAGCAGCGCCTTGCGCTGGACATCCTCCAGGAAGCCGTCCTCCAGCAC
>NZ_RZSX01001162.1:0-1584 GCF_004023105.1 Mesorhizobium sp. M5C.F.Ca.IN.020.32.2.1
GGTTCGAGCAGATCGACGGCGTCCTTGGTCTCGAATCCAAGCGATCCCGCGAGCGCGCCAGGACCGGCGTCGGCCGGCGCGACGCCTGCCTGCACCGACGCGGCCTTCAGCAGCGCCGGGTCGAGCAGGTATGTGCCGTTGTGGTGGAACACCTTGTTGTTCTGTCGTGACCCGTCGACAGTCACGGCTAGATTGTTTTCATCGACACCATTGACGTAGATCTTCTGCGTGCTGGGTATCGCGCCGCCGACGGCGATCTGCGGTTCACCGGAGAACACCTCCCTCAAATCCTGCGGTTTCTTGCGGTCGATCTCCTGCTGGTCGATGGTGATCAGGTTGGCGCCGGCCGTCGCGTTGGCGCCCGCCCCCACGTCGAGGACGAGAATCGTGTCGAGTTGCGTACCCCCAGCGGGAGCCTGGCTGTCTTCATTTTCTTCGGTGGCGCTCGTACTGGCTTCCGTTTCTGGGACGGGGGCGGACTGCGCCAGCGCGTCGGGACACAAGAAGATGGACATCGCGATGCTGACGGTCAGCGCTCGCAACAGATCGGATGACATCGGCTAAATCCCCTCGATTACGGTAGCCCCGGCTGGCGCGAACCGCGCCTGTAGGACTGCCTTAACCCATCGGTTGCGCTGTCGCAATAAACTTGATAGTAAATATCCAGTTTTATGCAAGCCTTTGTATCTGTTGCGCTCTTCGAGCGCCGCAGCCGCGGAAGCATTCTCAGGCGTGGTGCAAATTCTCAGGCGTGGTGCAGGACGGTCAGCCGACCGGCGATGTTTTCGACCCGCATCGAGAAGCCAAAAATGCTCTCCAATATGTCCGGCCGGATGACGTCGCCGGTCTCGCCCATTGCGACAACGGCGCCATCCTTCATCGCGACGACACGGTCGGCGTACGAGGCTGCATGATTGATGTCGTGGAGTACGATAAGCACGGTCTTGCCGTGCTCGTCGGCGATGCGTCTCAGCGTCCGCATGAGATTTCTTGCATGAAACATGTCGAGATTGTTCAGCGGCTCGTCCAGAAGGATGTAATCCGTTCCCTGGCAGAAGGTCATCGCGACGAGGGCGCGCTGCCGTTGCCCGCCTGACAAGGTGTCGATGAAGCGCAGCGCCAGGTCGCTGAGATCGAACTGCTCGAGCGACGCCGCGATGATTTCACGGTCTCCCGCCGTCAGCCGCCCGCGGTGATGCGGGAAACGACCGAACCCCACCAGTTCGACGACGCGCAGGCGGCCTGCGACGCCGGGATCCTGTCGAAGGATGGCCATGATCTTGGCCAACTGCCGGCTCGGCGTCGTATCGACCGGCAGCCCGTCGACGGTGATGCGGCCGCTTTGCAGGGGCTGCAGGCGGGCGATCAACGACAACAGGCTGGACTTACCGGCGCCATTCGGTCCGACAAGCGCCGTGACCCCACCCTTCGGTACTGTCAGGCTCACATTATCCAAAATGCGGCTGCCGCCAAGAGCCAGGGAGACGCCTGCAATCTCGATCATCGCCGGCCCGCAGCAAACAGAATGGCGAGGAACACGAGGCCCCCGGCAAATTCCACGACGATGCCGAGGCTGCCTTCCCC
>NZ_RZSX01001163.1:0-1583 GCF_004023105.1 Mesorhizobium sp. M5C.F.Ca.IN.020.32.2.1
AAACAGCACTGGCCGACGCGCTCGAAATCGATTTTTCAACGGCGCGGGCGCTCACCGCAAACCAGAACTACACGTCGCTGCTGGCCGCCCTGCGCGCGCTTGATTTCGGCGAAGAGAGGGCGTTCCTGATCACCGCCGCGGTCTATCCCGCAGAGTTTCCGCATCCGCAGGCCATCCGCATCTTTCTCGACCGCTACCGACTGCTGCATCGCGACGCGGCGCTGGACAGGCTACGCGGCTGGAAGGCCATTCGCAATGCCGGACCCATCTCGGCAAACGCGGACATCCGTAAAGCGGACAGCGATAATGCTGCCGCCAGGCCTAAGGCGCGTCACGTCTGAAAGAGATTCAGGCGAACGCTTTAAGCCTTTGTTTTCATCCATAATCGTTAGAGCGACTTGACGGAAATAAACTCTTCGACGGGAGCAGCGCCGGCCTCGATCTCGACCACCCAGATGTCGGGATCGAATTTCTTCTCCCTTTCCAGGCGCGCGTCAAAGACGGCGGCATCGTCGCCGGCGCCGAGCAGACTGAAGAAACGGTCGTCGGGTCTCGCTGAATCGTAGCTCGTCTGCGGCGCCGGTCCAAACAAAGCAACCTCGCCCAGGCGGCCACGCGCCAGCACGAAGACGGCGCCGGCCTCAGTTGCGCCGCGCTTGACCACGGCGGCGAATCCGCCGGCGCCGAAAACGCGGCGCAATAGGGCCGACACCCACAGATCGGTGGTTACGCGCATTACAAAACTCCGGACGAGATCCGGATGCTGTTTAGCGAGGTTATCGCCAATCCGCGAGCGATCGCTTCGACTATTAGTAGGCCAAAGCTTCAGTTGGTCAGGCCGATCTCGCGCATCTTGACGTAGACGACCTCGTCGGGCTCGCCGGTCTCCGGCAGCCCGAACAGCGACTGGAACTCCTTGATCGCTGCCTTGGTGCGGGCCCCGACCACGCCATCGAGCTGCATGTCGTCATTGCCGAATGCCTTCAGCCCGGCCTGGATTTTAATGATGCGAGCATCGGGTGCCTGCGCCGGCGCATCTGCCGGCGCCGAAGCGGAGACGGGAATTGCGGCCATGTCGTCCGGACGAGGTGCCGGATGCGGCACGACCGTCGAGGCGGTTGGCGTGGCGCCCAGTTGATCGACCAGAACGCTGTCGATCTCGCCGGAAGCGTTCAGCCCGACTTTCTGCTGATAGGCTTGTATGGCCTTACGCGTGTTGGGGCCGGAAATGCCGTCGACGGTGCCGGAATAGAAGTCCAGATCCTTCAATATGCCCTGGATCTGCTCGACGACCGGATCGCTCTTGATCGGAGCCGAGCCCGGCCGCACGATGTTGATGGTGGTTTCGGGTTCGTCGGCGCCGGCTCGAGGGAAGCCCTCGATGCTCCTGGTCGCGAAAAACGCGCCGGCATGAGGAAAAGGCTGATACCACAGGGCATTCGCCGAGACGTAGAACAGCGTCACCAGGAAGGCGGTCGAACCGCCGACCAGAACCGGATTGCGCGAGATCAGGCTGCCGACGGCAACCGCGCTACCTTGGAAGGCATTGCCACGGCGCTTGACCGCCTTAGGCTGTTTTGCGG
>NZ_RZSX01001164.1:0-1578 GCF_004023105.1 Mesorhizobium sp. M5C.F.Ca.IN.020.32.2.1
ATATTATTGCTCAAGCAGCACTGGAAATTGGGTGGGACTCCGTTCGGCAAACCCGGCCTTTGTCCGAAGCCGGACACGAATGTCGGAAATTAGCCAAACGCCAGGACCTGGGGCGGGTTAAGAAACGTTGCCGTGGGCACCGTTCTTCAGCACAATTGCGCCACGCGAGCATGGCTCCCAGCGTCAATGCCGTGCAGCAGCGAGACGAAAGTCACTGCAGAATATCAACCTCTGCGAAGTCGTTGAGACGATGGGACAGGATAGCCAAGGAGGTGCGCCGTCTTGCATGCCCCGCCAGCGAGGCGAACCCTCTTGGCTACGCGCGCCACCAGAGACGCTCCATATCGTCAGGCCCGCGTCTCATGCTCAGATGAGCCGGTATTTGGCTCTCTCATCAGCGAACCGAGAGAGCCCATGCCAAGACGGAAGCAAGCAAGACGAACGAGCGTCAAAGATACCCGGACGATCCTGCGCCTGACCCGTAAACAGGGCAGTCCGGTGGGCGAGGTGGCAGAGCAACTGAGGTTCGGCAAGACCTCGGTTTCCACCTATTTCTGCGGGCGCTGGAGGCGGGCTGTCGTGCTGGCCCTGCATGCGGCTTTGACGACGATGCGATGTTGAAACACCGTCTGTTGCGCCGAATCGGCCGTCGGCCACACGTTGGGTCGTCATCAGGTTCTCGACAGCTTCCCGGTGTCAAATCCAAACCGTGGTCGGCGATCCCACCAAGGTGGGAAGGCAGCGCTGACATAGCCGAACGTCGATCAAGTCACGATCAACGATTGCCTCATGTCACATGCCCTGCGGGACTGAAAAACGGAGAAGAACATGTGCGATGCAAAACTGAAGACCGTGCTTTCGCTCTTCTCGCCGGTGGCCAGCAAATTAGATGCTCTCTCGTCCAACGGACCAGCGACGGATGCAAATTACGTTAAGCTAAATACGAACGAGAACCCGTTTCCGTTGCCGAAGAGCGTAATGCAAAGTGCAATTGCTGCGATCGAACACCATTATCTTTATCCGGAAGACGACAATCTCAGCTTAAGGGCAGCTGCCTCCGACGCTTACGGATTTTCCAAAGATCAGGTGATTGCCGGCAACGGTTCGTCGGAACTGCTCGGACTCATCTACAGAGCTTTCCTCGCCCCAGGAGATACAGTGGCGATGCTGTCGCCCGGATTTTCGTTCAACCGTAAACTTGCCATGTTACAGGGTGCCGAGTTTCTCGAAATCGCATCGAGCGAAGCTCATCCCCTGCCGATAGAAAAACTTCTGTCCGGCCCCGCAAAAGACGCGAAGTTCATTCTGTTGGCTAATCCGAACAATCCGACCGGAACATTCGTGCCGGTGGCCGAAATCGAACGCCTTGTGGAGCAAGCAGATCGCTTGATCGTCTTGGATGAGGCCTACGTTGACTTCGCACCCGACCATGCCCTGCGCCTCGTCAATAGACATCCGAATCTTTTGATCTTGAGGACTTTTTCAAAGAGCTATGCTGCCGCTGGCGTGCGAGTCGGCTTCGGTTTCGGTCACCCAGAAATCATTGGCAGGCTGCGCAACATCCAGAATGTCTTCAAC
>NZ_RZSX01001165.1:0-1573 GCF_004023105.1 Mesorhizobium sp. M5C.F.Ca.IN.020.32.2.1
CTACGGCGCGCCCCTCTGTCCTGCCGGACATCTCCCCCAAAAGTGGGGAGATTGGCAGTTCCGCCGACAGCGCCTCTTTTACGAGGTTGGCGATTGGCGAAATCAAAGATGACGGCCGATCTCCCACCAATGGGGAGATGTCCGGCAGGACCAGAGGGGGCGCTGTCCCGCCAACCTTGCCTTGATTTCGAGCTCCATGCTCACTGCTTCTCCTCCCGGTGGGACTTCACATTTCCTACCGCCCCATTAGCAAAGCGACGATGAGCTGCTGCAGATTGCCGCGCGGGGCGAATTCTACCCGGTCGAAATCGCGGCTTGCCTGCCGCTGTGCCTGGGAGAGTTCGGCGAGCCGCCTGGTCATTTCGGTCCTGATCTTTTCGCACCCGGGATCGTCGGGGACGGACAGGCCGATGGTGGCCGTCTCGATCTTGCGGACCATATCGACGATGATGTCGCCATGCACCTTTTCGTGGGCGGCGAGGCCGGCGGCAAAAACGTCCCAACTTTTCTGCACGGCGGCCGGCACCGGCCCGGACGTTTTGGGCAAGGTGTAGGTTATGATGAGCTTCGGCCGCGCCGATACCAGCACGCAGGCATTGCCTTGTCGCTGATAGTCCCTGACCCAGGTCAGCTTGAAATTGGTGTAGGCCATGGCGCGGACCTTGCTTTTGCCGATCATCGGCCCCCGCTCGCCCATCGAGGCATGGAGCTGGGGACCGGTCTGCCCTGAAACGGCGTAGGTCTCGACCTTCTCGACCGGCTTCCATCCCGCCTGCGCCGGCGATGCCAGCAAACAGGCCAGGAGCAGAGACTTCAGAACGACTGTTTTCATGCGAATCCCCCGGGCCGATGGCTTTGGTGCGCTTGAGATCATCAACGCGTGGCAGGAATGCGGTCAAGGCGCCCTTGCCAAACTCGGCGTTCGCATTCGCGTCGAAAGAACCAATCGACGGCGATGCGCCGCAAACTCAATCCGCTTGGCGGGCCCGTTTTGAAATCTTCTTTCTCACTAATCTCTATCAACTTACTAGAGTTAAGCCACACAAGCGCTTTGCGAGGAGCCCAAATGTCGAAAAAGCTGGTGGTGGGGCTGTCAGGCAACCTGACCCGTCCGTCGAAGACCAAGGCGTTTATCAGCCACATCGTCGCGGAGGTGGCGAGCAGCACCGGTGCAGCCTCGACCGTTTTCGACCTAGAGGATCTCGGTCAGTCCTTCCCGCTGGCAAAGCGCATTGGCGATCTGGATCCGTTGGCCAGAAACATCATCGAGCGATTGCTGGGGGCCGATGTCCTGGTGGTTGGCTCGCCGACCTTCAAAGGCAGCTACACCGGGCTGTTCAAGCATTTCTTCGACCTGCTCGACCCGTCATCCCTGAGGGGAAAGCCGGTCATCCTTGCTGCGACGGGCGGCGGCGATCGTCATTCGCTGGTGGTCGAACATCAGCTGCGGCCGCTGTTCGGCTTCTTCGAGGCGCTGACCCTGCCGACCGCGATTTACGCCTCCGACAAGGACTTCGCCAACGGCGTGCTGGTGTCCGAAGCCATCCATGCTCGCGCCAGGCAAGCGGTCGCC
>NZ_RZSX01001166.1:0-1570 GCF_004023105.1 Mesorhizobium sp. M5C.F.Ca.IN.020.32.2.1
ATCAGAAGCTCGGCGATCTTTTCGATCAGCCGCGCCTTCTGGATGCCGTAGGGGATTTCGGTGACGACGATGCTCCAGGTGCCCCTGCCCTGGTCCTCCTGGCTCCATTTCGCCCGGAGGCGGAAACCACCGCGACCGGTTTCATAGGCTTCGAGGATCGAGGCCCGGCTATCGACGATGATGCCGCCGGTCGGAAAATCCGGACCTTGGACGAAGTCCATCAACGCCGTCACCGGCGCATCGGGGTTCTCGATCAGATGCAGCGCGGCGTCGCAGAGCTCGGCGGCATTGTGCGGCGGGATCGAGGTCGCCATGCCCACGGCAATGCCGGACGAGCCGTTGGCGAGCAAGTTCGGGAAGGCGCCAGGCAGCACGACCGGCTCCTCGTCCTCCTCATTGTAGGTCGGCCGGTAGTCGACCGCATCCTCGGTGATGCCGGACAGCAGCTCGGTCGCCACATCGGTCATGCGCGCTTCGGTGTAGCGCATGGCGGCGGCGTTATCGCCGTCGATATTGCCGAAATTGCCCTGCCCGTCGACCAGGGGATAGCGCATCGAAAAATCCTGCGCCAGCCGCGCCAGCGCGTCGTAGATCGACTGATCGCCATGCGGATGAAACTTGCCCATCACCTCGCCGACGATGCGGGCGCATTTGGCGAACGCCTGGTCGGGGTTGAGCCTGAGCAGCCGCATGGCATGCATGATGCGGCGATGGACCGGTTTCAGCCCGTCGCGCACGTCCGGCAGCGCCCGGTGCATGATGGTCGACAGCGCATAGGCGAGATAGCGCTCTTCCAGCGCTTTCTTCAGATCGACCGGCTCGATGTTGTCGCCACCGCCATCGCCAGGCGGCAAAAGCCTTTTTCCCATGGGCTGGGACTAGCCGAGCGGGTGATTCGCGGCAAGAGGCGCTTGACTGCGCCTCCTTCTGCAACACGAACTGGACGCACTGCTGCGCCGACCAACATCAATCGGTTACATCCCGGCTCTATGGCAATGGATCGGATTTGCCTTTCGCCATGGTTTTCGACCATTGTGCGGGAGAACGCCTTTTTCCCGTCCAGTTCATCACGGAAGGGTGACGGCGCAACGAGTTGAAAAAACAATCTTCAGGACACTCTCAGGGGACTTGCGATGACGATCAGACGCTCGACACTCAACAAACTTGCTTTTTCGACGTTTTTGCTGACGCTGCCGCTGAACGCGGCCTTGGCGCAGGATGCGGCGGTCGCCGACCGGCTGAAGGCGGCTCTCGCCGCCCAGGGCGTCGACATCTCCTGGACCGGGGTGACGGGCGATGCCTCCAGCATGGTGCTGCAAGGCGTGGCCTTCAAACCGGCGGCCGAAAAGGAAGCGTTCAAGATCGGCGACGTCACACTCGAAGGCGTGACCGAAGCCAATGGCGGCTATGAAATCGAAACCGTCTCGACTGCGGCGTTCCGGCACAGCGAGGACGGCGTCACGGTCGACCTCAGCCCCTTCATCATCCACGGCATGACGGTTCCGGCCGACGGCGCCACAGGCCCGCTGGGCTCAATGATGATGTATAAATCGGCCGAACTCGACAATAT
>NZ_RZSX01001167.1:0-1569 GCF_004023105.1 Mesorhizobium sp. M5C.F.Ca.IN.020.32.2.1
GGCCAGCCGCATAGAGCGCCGGACGAATAGGTCATGCTCGGATCCAGCCATTCCTTGTAAAAGGCGTTGCCGAGAACGTGATGCGCCGAAATGTTGCGCTTCGAGCCGGTGCGGGTGTTTTGGTTGAACCAGTGGCGGACCCGCTGGACGGCGTTGACCAGCCAACTGGCGCCGCCGGCGATGCTCTCTCTGATTTCAGAATTGACCACTAACAGTCCAGGAAACTGGTCACGTCGGGACTGTCCCAATCGCCGTCCATGTAGCATTCGGCGATGCCGATGGTGCCGCCGTTGAAGGCGCGGCCGTGCAAGCGCCAGTTCTTGAGCACCAGTTCGGCGTCCGGACCCGGCGCCTTGCCGCCGACGAGGACGGCGCGGCCTTCCGGCATCCTCACCTTGAGCGAGCCGCGCGGCAGTTCATCGCCGCCGACAGCACCATCCGCGCCTTGGCCGGCAGGCTTTTAGCGGTTTCGGTGAAATTGAACTCGTCCAACCTGACCCCGTCGCCCGATGCAACGCCGGTGTCTTCCTTGTGAGCTATGTCACGCCCCCGGGACTTCTGCGGCGCCGGCGAAAAATGGCCGGTTTCCACACACTCTTGCAGTTCATTCGCCAGGGCGCGAACGCCGCCTCCCGATGAATCCCCGCAGCAATCTTTCATGCCATCAAAGGGAACTTCAAGAGCCAAGGCAGGCGAACACGGATCAATGGATAGATTCTGGGGGAGGGCGCTGCTCAACGCTGGAATCACTATGGTTGCAGCCACCCAGATGCAGTAGTTTCACGCATGCGTTATGTCATCGTCATCTGCGCCGTCACGTTCTTCCTGATCTGGGACGGACTCTACAATCAGGGCCGCTATCTCGACACCACGGTCGGGGAGATAACGCGCGTCCTGCGCTACATCACCAGTATCGTCTAGGTTTCTTTCCCCGCCCAACGCGTTGTCGCCGCGACATCGTTGCCGGTTGACGCGAGCGTTTTGCCCACACAAAACACGCTTGCACATCGATCGAGGAGGCTGGGTTGATCCGGCATATCGTTTTCTTCAGCGCGCGGCACAAAGAGGATGTCGAGGCCGTACGCAGGGGCTTGCTGGCGCTGGGCAACATTCCCCATTCCCGCCTTTTCGAGGTGACGCTCAACACCAAGGTTGACCCGCTTTCGGACGAGATCGACGTGGTCGTTTATGCCGAGTTCGAGGATGATGCCGCTCTGGCCGCCTATAAGGCGCATCCGCTCTATGCCGAGACGACCAGCCAGGTCAAACCGCTGCGCGAATTGCGATATTCGGCGGATGTTGTTGGCTGCACCTGAAGAGAAATTGACCGAAGCAGGAGCTACATTACTCTGCCTGAGCGGCGGTCGGTTCGGTCGGATCGGCGCCCGGCCGCTTTGGCGCGTCCCAGACCAGCATGGCGAGAACAGCCATCGCTACGACCGCTGCCGTTATGAACAGGATCTTTCTCATTTGGGTGACGTAGGTTGGTTTCCGGCAGCGGCAAGTATTCCGGAGGCTCGCATAATGCGGCCACGATAGGCCGCCGGATCTTCGCGGCGTCAGGTGGGG
>NZ_RZSX01001168.1:0-1568 GCF_004023105.1 Mesorhizobium sp. M5C.F.Ca.IN.020.32.2.1
GCCCGGCGCCGGATGCCGCGGCGATCGCGGCCATGCTGGCCGCACCTTTGAGGACATCGCGGCGAGTGGCACCCGCGCGCATAAATTGGTTGTAAAGGCTGACTTTCATTTCGTTCCTCCCAGAATCTCAATGGTGATTGTTTCGGGTGTTTGGAGCGCTGGACGTGTTCCCCAACAACAGCGACTCCTAGAAATCGGGCCCAAGTTTTCCTCCCGCGACACTTCGATTTCCGTGGTCCGAACTAGTGTGCCGGCGCGCCCGGAACAGGGTCATAATCCGAGCCCTTTCACTATTCTCACAACCAAGTGCCGTGTCAACGAGAATGGGGTTTTTATCTATAAAAGACTGACTTGCCCTCGCCGTTTGCGTTGTTTAGCTTCACCGCAACGAAAGGGGGGGCCCATGGCTCAAGTCGCGATCAGCAATGTGGCCAAGGCGTTCGGAACCGTCAAGGTACTGCACGATGTCAGCGTTGACATCGCCGACGGGCAGTTCGTGGTGCTGGTCGGTCCTTCCGGGTGTGGCAAGTCCACGCTGCTCAGGATGGTGGCGGGGCTGGAGACCGTTTCAGGCGGCACAATCGCCATCGGCGACCGTGTCGTCAATCATCTGCCGCCGGCCAAGCGCGACATCGCCATGGTGTTCCAGAATTACGCACTCTATCCGCACAAGACGGTCGAGCAGAACATGGCCTTTGCGCTGAAGCTGCGGAAGACCGATCCGGCTGTGGTCGCCGAGCGGGTCAAGCGCGCCGCCGATATCCTCGACCTCAATCCCTATCTCAAGCGCTATCCGCGCCAGCTCTCGGGCGGGCAGCGCCAGCGCGTCGCCATGGGCCGCGCCATCGTGCGCAACCCGCAGGTGTTCCTGTTCGACGAGCCGCTCTCCAATCTCGACGCGAAGCTGCGCGTGCAGATGCGCACCGAGATCAAGGAACTGCACCAGCGGTTGAAGACCACCACCATCTATGTCACGCACGACCAGATCGAAGCCATGACCATGGCCGACAAGATCGTCGTGATGCGCGACGGCCGCATTGAGCAGGTCGGCGCGCCGCTGGAACTGTTCGACCGGCCGGCCAATCTGTTCGTCGCCGGCTTCATCGGCTCGCCGTCGATGAACCTGCTCAAGGGCGTGGTGTGCAAGGGCGACAAGCCTGTCGTCGAGATCGCCGGGACGCCGTTCCCTATCGCCGCGAACAGCGCCGTGGAGGATGGGCGCAATGTTGTCTACGGCGTCCGGCCCGAGCATCTCGAAATTCACCCCGACGGCGTGCCGGCAAAGATTTCCGTGGTTGAGCCGACCGGTTCCGAAACGCTGGTGTTTCTGCGTTTCGGCGAGGGCGAGATGGTGGCGCTGTTCCGTGAGCGCCACGACTTCAAGCCGGGCGACACGCTTCACTTGAAACCACGGCTGGACCAGGTCCACCTCTTCGACGCAGAGACCGGCCGTCGTCTATAACACTTTGAATTTGCGCATGATCTTATCCGAAACCGACATCACTTTTCGGGATCACGCGCTAGGTTTCACATCAAAAAGCCCGTTCGGGAGGAATGCCATGCTCAAA
>NZ_RZSX01001169.1:0-1567 GCF_004023105.1 Mesorhizobium sp. M5C.F.Ca.IN.020.32.2.1
ATCTTAGTAGCAGCTAATATTGGGGTAGCAGCTAACATTGGGTCGAGGGGACGACCATGCAAAGGAGGACCGACCATGAAGCCGCATTCTCTCAGCGCCCGCCGTATTGGCGTGCTTCTGTTCTCACTGTGGGCTTTCGGGCTGATGACGTCAGCCTCAATGCCGGCAGACAGCAAATTCGCCGTCAAGCCGGTGGTTGAGAAAAAGCTGAAGGAACTGCCGCCCGGACCATTGTTTTGGCGGCTGGAAAATTTCCCAACGCTGGCGCAGGCCCAGAGCGCTGCCGGCCCGACCTCGCTTGCGGCGGAGGTCGCGGGCAAGGTCTGGCTGTTCACGCTTGGGCCGAAGGATGGCTCGACGCCCGGCGGAGCCAAGGTCGTCGAGATCGGACCCCTTCCGCCGATCAGCGCCAGCGAGTATTTGCTGCGCGTCAACCGCGCCGGCGGAGCGCCCGGTGCCAAGACGCCGATCCATACGCATCCGGGACCGGAGGCCTTCTATGTGCTGGCCGGCAAGCTCGGCCAGAGAACGCCCCACGGCGTAACCTACGCCGAAGCCGGCAAGGCCATGACCGGACACGGGGCCAACACGCCGATGGAAGTGTTCAGCGCCGGCACAACCGATCTCGATGAGCTGGCCATCTTCGTGGTCGACGCCAATCAGCCGTTCTCGTCGCCGGCCAGCCTCGACTGAGACGACATTTCCCGGGGTGGCGCGAATGTTCGGTACGAGCTGAGGCGGCACCCCAGCGTCAGACTTACACCACCAGTTGCCCCCGATTATTCCGAAAACCGGTTCCACTTTTCGCTGACGCGGACCTTCGGGATCATGGTCTACTCCAGCCAGTCGGTGACGAAGCTGCCGTTTTCGTGGATGTCGGTGGTCTCCAGCGGGCCTGGGCCGATATTGGTGAATTTGTGCGGCGTGTTCGGCGGCACGATCAGGATCTGGCCGGCCGACGCCTCGATCTGCCGGTCGCCGACGGTGAACAGCCCGGTGCCAGTGCGAATGAGGAAATCTCGCAATAGGGATGCATGTGCAGCCGCGGGCCGCCGCCGATCTCCTGCAGATAGTTGAAGATCAGGCAGCTTTTGGAGCCGTAGGTGCCGCACTGCAGCTCGCCTTGCCAATGGTCGGGCCAGCGGTCGGGCGCCTTGGCCCATTTGTCGCGGTCGATGACATGCGCCATGAGCCGAGGATAGACCGAGGCCGGGGCTTCTGTCGAGGCAAACGCAGGCGCTGCTTTGCGGTTGATTTACGGTCGTTTTCGGCGTGTTCGACATGTGCCCGTCGCCACGCCGCCCGACGTCGAATTGCGTCCCCGCGACAATCTGCCCTTGTGCCTTCACCCGTCTGGACAAAAACGGGCTTCACGCATAAACCGAAGGCCAATTGCCGGAGGAATTCGCAAGCCTGTTCGCCATGCGCTGTCGGGTTGGCGTGAAAGAGCGGGGAACAAGCCTCGGCCACCGGCACGGAAGAGGCGAAAGGATCAGGCACCCGTGAGCGCAACCGACATCCAGGATCCCAACCGTCGTGATTTTCTCTACGTCGCCACGGGTATGGC
>NZ_RZSX01000116.1:0-10437 GCF_004023105.1 Mesorhizobium sp. M5C.F.Ca.IN.020.32.2.1
GTTAAGCCATGCGACCTGAAGTCCAGGGTGGAAGAAAAGAAATTTCGAGCTGAGGGAGATTTTATACACTTAGCCGAATGCGATGTAGTTATCATTTGTGTCCCTACACCCCTTTCGAAGCAGCGCGAGCCCGACCTGAGCTATGTCAAAGACACAGCTGAAAACATTTCACGTTATTTGCATATTGGCCAGTTAGTTGTCCTCGAATCCACAACTTATCCAGATACAACATTGGGTATTGTAAAGCCGATATTGGAACGAAGCGGTCTGAGGGCGGGAATAGATTTTTGGATCGGGTTCTCGCCGGAGCGTGAGGACCCCGGCAGCAAGAAATATTCAACTGTCAATATCCCGAAAATAGTAGGCGGCGACGGCGGGGAGGCATCCGAGCTTATGGAGGCTTTTTACGGTAATGTAGTTGAAAAAGTAGTTGTAGTGTCGAATCCATCAGTCGCCGAAGCCGTTAAAATTACTGAAAATATCTTTAGGGCCGTAAACATAGCTCTCGTAAATGAACTAAAAGTAATCTACGATGCGATGGGAATTGACATCTGGGAAGTGATTGACGCCGCCTCCACAAAACCCTTCGGGTATATGCCGTTCTACCCTGGACCTGGACTCGGAGGGCATTGCATCCCTGTTGATCCCTTCTATCTGACGTGGAAGGCGAGAGAATACGGTCTCTCAACTCGTTTCATCGAACTTTCTGGTGAAATAAACGTCGCAATGCCGCGGTATGTAATAGCTAGGCTGGAGCAGTCTCTTGACACACGGCAGAAGATTTCTCTTAGCAGTGCCTCGATCTTAATTGTCGGACTGGCTTACAAACCAAACGTATCCGACATTAGAGAAAGTCCGACGCTTGTAATGCTTGAGGCGTTGGTGAAGCGAGGCGCATCTGTAGACTACTACGATCCTCACGTTCAGGAGATTCCAAAGACTCGAGAGCACCCCGATTTGTCTGGGCGGAAGTCCGTTGAACTAACGACAGATACGCTTTCGAATTATGACGCGGTTCTTATAGCGACAGATCACGACCAAATCGACTACAGACTGTTAGCTGAACACGCAAAATTGATAGTGGATACGAGGAATTGTTTTGCTCGTAGGAATATCGTGTGCAGGAATCTGGTCAAGGCTTAGGATTGAGCCGACAATAATAAAAACTTGTGAACGCGGCGGTTCAAACTGCGTTGAAATCGAAGTTATGGCTGGAATGCTCGACGTAAATGAGAACCGGAGAGCACGGAAGTGGAGCAGGGCCGAGCAACTCGGACGCGTGCTGTGGGGCTTGATGGGTCCTCTATTCATCTTAAGCCCGCGACCACTTTGGAAATGGAGAGTACTCTTACTGCGATCGTTTGGAGCTAAGGTCGGAAGGAATGTGCATATTTATCCCGATGTGCGTATATCGATGCCATGGAATATCTCGATTGGAGATAACGCTGCCATAGGATCCAGGGTCACATTGTATGCGCTTGGGCCAATTAGCATTGGGGCAGAAGCGACCATTTCCCAAGGAGCGCATCTTTGCGCGGGGACTCACGACTATCGTGACCCGTCAATGCCACTCGTCAAGGCGACTATTCGTGTGTCGAACGGCGTATGGATTTGCGCAGAAGCGTTTGTGGGCCCAAAGGTGGAAATTGGATCTATGGCTATAATAGGTGCGAGAGCCGTGGTCATGCGATGTGTTCCTTCGTATGACATTGTAGTTGGCAACCCTGCGCGCAGTGTGGGACGCCGAAAGATGAATTTAACGGGCCAAGTGTCTAGCGGCTCTTAGAAACGCAATTGGACTTGGCTTTGAAGATCCTAACAACACGAAACAAGAGTTGATTAAGGGCAATCCTGTGCAGAAGATTCCCATTACCGTCATTATTCCAGTGAAGAACGAGGAAGACAACTTGCCAAGGTGTTTGGAAAGGCTTGGCAGGTTTGAGCGTGTCATTGTTGTGGATTCCGGAAGCGAGGACAATACGGCTGCGATAGCCGAAAAGAACGGAGCCGAGATAGTTAACTTTCGGTGGGACGGCTTTTACCCAAAGAAACGGAATTGGGTGCTTATTAATCATGCAATCGCGACTCCCTGGGTGTTTTTTCTGGATGCGGATGAGGTGATTGATGATGTATTCTGCGATGAGGTGAAGGCTAGAACGGCGTCAGACGAATATGTCGGCTTCTGGTTAAAATACAGGAATTACTTTATGGGGAGGGAGCTTAAATTCGGTGTAGCACAAAAGAAGTTGGCGTTATTTCGAGTGGACGCGGGCTTGTATGAGCGTATTGAGGAAGATCAATGGAGTAGCTTGGACATGGAAGTCCATGAGCATCCAATACTCACGGGCCGGGTCGGATCGATTGAGACCTTAATCGATCACCGCGACTTCCGGGGCATAGACAGGTTCATAGGCCGTCACCAAGCATATGCCAAGTGGGAGGCGAACCGATATATGCTACTTCGGTCACGGGTGACGCAGAACATTTTAACAAAGAGACAAAGTGTGAAATACAAATACTTATCGTCTCGTTGGTATGCGTTTGCTTACTTTTTTTATAGCTACGTTTTAAAAGGGGGCGTATTGGACGGGTGGCCAGGCTTCTCATACGCGTTTTATAAAACTTGGTATTTTCATACTATAAGGAATCTAATCCTTGAGTACGAGGAAAAAATAGAAAACGTTGACATTAGAAATAATCGTCTGTCCACCCAGTCTTAATTTGGAGAGTAGTAGTGACACGACTTTATCAAAGTGCAAAGAGGGTTCTTGTAACTGGGGGGGCCGGTTTCCTTGGCTCTCACCTGATCGACAAGCTCATAGGGATGGGCAACGAAGTCTTATGCGTTGACAATCTCTTTACGGGAGCCAAGAAAAATATCGAACACCTCGCGTCTCATCCAAAGTTTGAATTCATCCGCCATGACATCACGTTTCCGCTTTATGTTGAAGTTGATGAGATTTACAATCTTGCTTGTCCGGCGTCTCCTATTCACTATCAGCACGACCCAGTTCAAACTACGAAGACATCTGTCCATGGCGCGATTAATATGCTTGGACTTGCAAAGAGGCTTAATTGCAGAATCTTTCAGGCGTCCACCAGCGAAGTTTATGGCGACCCGGTTGTGCATCCGCAGGTGGAAGAATATTGGGGGAATGTAAATCCTATAGGCCCAAGATCCTGTTATGACGAGGGCAAGCGTTGTGCAGAGACTCTATTTTTTGACTACCACAGACAAGTGGGACTTGATATTAGAGTGGCGCGAATTTTCAATACATACGGGCCGCGAATGCATCCGGCCGACGGGCGTGTTATTTCGAACTTCATAGTTCAAGCGCTGAACCAGATGCCGATCACGATATACGGGGACGGTGAGCAGACTAGGTCGTTTTGCTATGTTGACGATTTGATCAAGGGTTTCATCGATTTTATGGATGACGATGTCAAGTATCCGGGGCCGTTAAATCTAGGTAACGATAGCGAAATCTCGATAAGGGGTATCGCCGAGGCAATTATAGAACTGACGGGTTCGAAATCGGTAATAGTGAGTGAAGAATTGCCGGCAGACGACCCACGTCAACGACGCCCAGACCTGGCGAAGGCGCGTGAGATGCTTGGTTGGCAACCAAGTGTTCAGCTGCGCGAAGGTCTCAAGAAGACCATTGAATATTTCACGCGATTGTAGAGACCCGTTGAGTTCGTAATGGGGGATGCCCGTCGTTGATGTTTCTTTGGGCGATAAGGCGGAGGTACCGTGCGGCATATAGTTGAGTTGTTGACCAGAAATCGGATCTTTAAAAGGCGTCTGCCTAAGCAGTATGGCTCGCTGCCCATCTATGTCAGCCCTGATGCGCAATTGAAGGTACTTAAGCCGGGTCGTGCCGCCTTTGACCCTCAACTGTTGCACGCCGTCGATGAACTTGTAGAGGCTGGAGACACTGTCTGGGATATTGGAGCGAATATGGGAGTGTTCAGCCTGGCTTCCGCGTTTCGGTCTGGGACTGGGAAGGTAGTGGCGGTAGAAGCCGACCTTTGGTTAGTAAATATGTTGCGAAAGACATTTGAATTAGACGAGAATCGCAGATACGGGATCGAGGTGGTTCCCATAGCAGCATCTAACAGATTAAGTATTCAGAAATTCTTAATCGCCGCTCGCGGCCGAGCGTCAAATCACCTCGGGGAAGTGACTGGAAGTACTCAATCCGGTGGAGCCAGATCGACTGTTCTTGTTCCAACGTTCGAGTTGGATTATCTTCTTGAATATTGCGTGCCTCCGGCGGTCGTGAAGATAGATGTTGAAGGCGCAGAAAACTTGGTATTAAGCGGAATGAGGAAGATACTCTCCACGATCCGACCTAAGTTGTATTGTGAGGTGACCTCAGATCGGAGGAAGACGTTTGAACTGATGGAGCAGTATGACTATGTGCAGCGCCCTTCACGGCAGGGACATGGCGCAAATCTATTTTTCTACCCGAAATGAATGTCCGAGAGTGGCGTGCAACTGGCTGAAAGGGGGCCGAAAGCGCCATCGGCCGTTCTCATGGCGGGCTGAGCACCAAAGTTAATGTGTCGTCGGTCAAGACGGCCTGCCGATCGCGTCATCAGCACACAAACATCAAACAATCTAAGCAAACCTGTTAAGTTCACGCCCCGGTTTCTGCCTCTTTTGTTGCCATCCTATTGCGGTTGCGATTCGTGTACTTTGATAGGTGCTGTATTGGGAATACCGAATGCGGTCGTCTTGGTCCGATAGGGCCCTAGTTTCAGGGCAGAGAGTTCGTGGTCCGGCTCATAGGCATTTGACTCGCACGCGGGTTTTCCATCCGCTACCAATTAGCACCTGAGCGACAAAAGCAGCAGTGAAACCGCCAACTACCACCCGCCGTTCGTTTTTAATGGCCGTGCCGCCTGCGGCCGTATTCTCTGGCGTGGCTCAGCGAGCCGTAGCGGCTCGCGATGAAGCCGCCGGGGATGCATCAGATGCCATCAGCCAGGGCAATGTCCCTGTCTATGATACAGCGGTTGGCATGGCTGCAATCAATCTCCCGACTGGGCTGGCTGCTTTCGAAACGCGGGGCTACAACGCTGTTGATGATGGTGGCGGCTGGCTTTATGCAGTTAGAAGTTCGGAACCTGCACACTTCGGAAAGATTGCCCTTGGTGCGGGAAGATGGGGCGAACTCATAGTGCCGCGCGGTGAGATTACTTGCGAAGCGCTAGGTTTGGTGGGAGATAATTCGACCGACAATGGATCTCGTTGGCCGGACGCCAACGCTTACTGTCAATCGAATGGGTTTCGTCTCATCGCAAGGAAGGGAACTTACAAGACATCAGTTAAGGCGTTTATCGTCGGAGATACGTTTATCCGCGGGGCCGGCATGTATGCTTCGACGTTTAAGGCCATTGGAAAGATTGACGCAGTTTTTCACGCCAGCACGTCGACAAATATAGTAGTTCAGTGGGAAGATTTTCAAATTGACGGTAGTGGCACTGCCGATAACGGAGTGTTATTTGATGCCGGTGGCGGATCGGCGGTCATTACGCAAGGCAGCTATTTCCGGAACATCCGAGGTCTTAATCCGGTAATAGCAAGCATCAACTCGACGATGCCTATGTATGCTGGCGTGTTGCAATCCGTGATTCTGCAGGGAGGAAGGCGCGGAATTTATTGGCGCGCAAACGCCGGAATGAATGGCTCTACAATCAGCAACATCCGTGTCTCAGGAACTGCGATTACAGCCATCCATCTTGAGAATATTGGAACTAGTCTGTCCGAGCTAACCATAGAATCCGCAACGATTGAAGGAAATGATGGGGCCGGTCTGTATGTTAACAAGATGCGAGTTAAGATGTTAGGGGCGAATCATTTCGAAAGAAACGGGCGCATCAAACCAGCAGTGGCTCCTGTTTCGCTTGGAATCGATCCCTTCACTACTCTCAAAGGATCGGCGACCATCATCGTGGTGCATAAAGGTCACGGTCTCTCAACCGGTGACGAGATTAATATAAAAGGAGCTGCCCTCGTTGGCGATATAGCGGCGAATGGCAAGTCTACTATCAGGAGGATCAACGCTAACTCCTATTCCATCGCCCGCGGTACGCAGCTTGCAGAATCAAGCACACAAGGCGGCGGCTCGGCGGTCGTCGCTGAGTACGGGTTGCCAATAGATATCCTTGTTGACAGTTCTAGCGGTATATTTACTGAGCTCGATATCGACAAGATTAGTAAATCGACCGATGGCTTGGGGCAGGTAGATGGTGTTTTTGCGCGATTGATGGCGCCAAACTGCAATATTATTATTCGCGGTGGAAATCCATCGCGGAGCAACTCGATCGATGGGAACGGCCAATCAAACGGCTGCTCCATTGCGCTGCTGAATTGCTTTGCCGGAACAATTAACACCGCGGCAATGGCGGTGCGCCGCGACGAGCCAGGCATTAAGAAGACGGGGCGGCTTGCGCTCGGAACTACAATGACTGCTACGGGCATTTCTGCGAACAGCAATGGGTGGGTCAGAGTCACTGCAACAAAGCGCTCGGCCGACACAGTCACTGTGGGAATGTACATAGTAGCGCTGGATCGTGCCGGTGATAATATTCACTGGGGATGGGTTGGACCGGTCCTCCCTTCATCCGGCTTCGAGGACTTTGTAAGTTTTAGCGTTGTAGGCAGCCAGCTAATGGCCGCACGGACCGGGGGCACTGGAGACGGGTGGATGACGCTTGAGGGCGAGTGGAGTGAGTTTTAAAACAACCTCGAAGCCTGACCTTACGAATCCCATGGCCACGCCTCAAAGTCCCAGAAAGCTCCAGCGTGCTACCCGCTCCGGTTCCGTGACTAGTGCTTCAGCGCTCGGTCGCGATAGGCTCGTGTGCGCCGCAGGATTTTGGCTGGGGTAACATTCCTTCATTCTTGATGGCGGGTGATCTCAAGGCGTACTGGAACGTGATCGACGGCTCGAACGGCGAAACGGCGGAGAACGCCTATGCTCGGGGCTTCAAACCGGTGACCATCCTGAATCCCTATTCGAACTTTCCCAAACAGAAACCCCGATAGCTCTGGCGCGGTAGCCAAAGAACTCCTCAATCCGTGGAGTAACTCCTTGACATTGGTCCGAGTATAGCTTTCCCAAGCATCTGGACAGTCCCGCCGCAGGGGCGGCAACAGATGCATCGCCGATATGTGGCGGCACTCCTTGCGTAGTTATGAAAATGTCAAAAAGTTAAAGGTGTCACCCAAATGACCGAACGGATCGTCAGTTTTGTCATGAGTGGTGGCATCGGCTCACGACTGTGGCCGCTATCGCGCGAGGACAATCCCAAGCAGTTCCACGATTTTTCGGGCGATGGCTCGATGCTGGCCAAGACGTTGCGCCGGCTAACGGCGCGGCCGAAGGGCGAAACGCCGGTCTTCCTGATTGCCTCGGAGCGGCACGCCGACCGCGTCCACGCCGACCTCGCTGGCCTCGACCTTTCCGGTGGTGGCCCCTTGTTCGAGCCGACCGGCCGCAACACTGCCGCCGCCGTTGCCTTGGCGACCCTGCGCACCTTGTCCGAATATGGCGACAGCCTGGTGCTGGTGGTGCCGTCCGATCATGAGATCTCGACTGCACGGCAATTCTGGCAGAGCGTGGAAAACGGCACCGGCGCGGCGCGTGCGGGCCGGCTGGTGGTATTCGGCATCAAGCCTGGCCACCCCGAGACCGGTTACGGCTATATCGAGATCGCCGGCGAGAGGGATGGCATCTGCGATGTCTCGCGTTTTGTTGAGAAACCGGACCTCGCGACCGCGCAGAATTACCTGGCTGCAGGTAATTTCTACTGGAACACCGGCATCTTCCTGTTTCGCGCCAGCGCCATGCGCGACGCCTTCGCGGCTTTCGAGCCGGAGATATGGCAGGCCACCGAGATTGCCTACCAGGCCGCGACATCAGATCTTTCCGGTCTGTATATGCCTCTGGAGCTCTACGCCGCCATTCCCTCGACGTCGATCGACTATGCGATCATGGAGCGCGCCAGCCACATCGCCATGGTGCCGGCCGGCTTCCGCTGGAACGATCTCGGTTCCTGGCAGTCGTTGCTCGATGTCGGCCCGTCCGACAATGACGGCAATGTCATCGTCGGCGATGTCGTCGCCATCGACTGCGAGAACTCCTACATCCGCAGCGACAGTCGCCTGCTCTCGGCCATCGGCTTGAAGGACGTTGCCGTCGTCTCGACCGCCGATGCCACCTTCGTCGCCCCGGTCAGCCGCAGCCAGAACGTCAAGAAGATCGTCGAGCAGCTCGAAAAGAGCGGTCGGCTGGAAACCAGGTTCACGCCCGCCGCCGACCGCGTGATCGAAAGCGGCGCTTGGCGGCGCCGTGTGCAGCACTGGCTGTTTGAAGAGACGGTGCCGCTGTGGTCCACGGTCGGGGTCGATGAGCGCCATGGCGGTTTCCACGAGGCGCTCGGCTTTGACGCCACACCGCTGATGAAGCCCAAGCGCATGCGCACCATGGCCAGGCAAGTCTACGCCTTCGCTGTCGCCAAGGCCCGCGGCTGGGACGGGCCTGCCGACCGGTTGATCAGCCACGGCCTCGAATTCATGGCCAGAAACGGCCGCACCGACAATGGCGGCTGGGTGCGCACGCTCAATGTCAACGGCACGGTCGCCGACGCCGTCGAGGATGCCTATGATCATTCCTGCGTGCTCCTGGCGCTGGCGCATGCTCATATGGTCGGCAATCCTGATGCGTTACGGCTTGCCGAAGAAACCTTCTCGTTTCTCGACGCGCATCTCGAGGATCACCGCATGACCGGCTTTCTCGAAACGTCGAGCGGCGCGGGCGACCGGCGTTCCAACCCGCATATGCATCTGCTCGAGGCTTTTCTGGCCTGGCATCAAGCGACCGGCGAGCTCGCCTATCTTCGCCGCGCCGCACGCATCGTCGATCTGTTTCGCAGCCATTTCTTCGATCCGGAAAGCTGGACGCTGGGCGAATATTTCGACGCCGAGTGGAGACCGGCGGAGGGCGAGAAGGGTACATGGACGGAACCCGGCCACCATTTCGAATGGGCCTCGCTGCTGGTCGACTTTGCCGGGCGCAGCGGCCAGAGTGAACTGACCGGCTTTGCCAGAAAGCTCTATGCCTCAGCCATCGCCAACGGCCTCAATCGCGCCACTGGCCTTGCCTATGGTGCCGTCTCGCGGCAAGGTCTGCCGCTCGACCGTGTCTCACGCAGTTGGCCACAGGCGGAGGCGATCAAGGCGGCGATTGCGCTGGACGGTTCAGGCGGACCTGACCTCAAGCCCGAGATCGAAGCGCGTGTCGGTCGCCTGTTCCGTTGGCACATCGACCCGGCACCGCTTGGCCTGTGGATAGACCGGATCGACGAACGTGGCCGCTCGCTGGCGACCGATGTGCCGGCAAGTATCTTTTACCATCTGGTCTGTGCGCTGACCCAGTATCTCGACGGCACCATCGGCAAATCTCGATAGAGCGGTTGGCTGTAATAAAAAGTCTTTACGATTGAAACCGGTCTGTTGTCTTTCGAGCCAAACATCGGTTTTTTGACCAGATGTCGGGCCCATCAGCCGCTATCGATGCGACCAAACAAACGGTGTGGTTGCGCGGGCGTTTCCGTTGGCGATAGAGATGCGTACTTGGCCATCGCGGAGTAGGATATTGTCGCTCGAGAAAATAGGCTTGCTTGCATTTGTTGCCTTGGCGTTTGCGGTTGGCTTCTTTGTCATTATCGTGGAAAAAGGGACGCCTGTTCGTCCGCAACCCCCAAAGCTACAAGCGGCACTTGAGCCGTTTGAGGGCAAGCTTTCCGTCCAGGCAGTCGATGATCTTCGCGTCGCCGGCCGCAAGATTGTGTTGTGCGGCGTGGCGTTTACCAAGCCAGGATCCATGCGTGCCATGGTAACGGAGGCAGCGCGCCGGGATTACCAAGGGCTCGCTCTGACCTGCAAGCCGGTAGGCACGGGAACACCTTGCGACGGCAATGTCGCCTCAAAGTTTGGTGATGCCATCGTTGTGCAGTGCCTCACGTCCGATGGCATGGATTTAGCGGCGAAACTTGCCGAGAATGGCATTTTGTGCGGACAGCCCGCGCAGGCCGGTTCGACCTACAAATCTTGCCTATCAGGTTCGTAGCTCACGGCTCGCCAACTGCCTGTCATAAAACGAAAGACAGAATGTGCGATAACGCCCCACGTTAAACAGAGTTGGCCACAATCCCTGTACCAAGCATCGGCGCGATGGCGGCCATCAAATGCCGCTAAACTTGTCTTTCCTACAATTTCCAGCGGGGGCGGCGCAAAAATGGAAGATTCAAATCTGCCAGGTGAGTGTGTCCAATGAAACACAGCGGAAACCAAAAAGTCATTTCGCAAATGCGAAACAGGTTGGAATCAAAGCAGAAAGCTGTTACGCGCTTACTCAATACCTT
>NZ_RZSX01001170.1:0-1565 GCF_004023105.1 Mesorhizobium sp. M5C.F.Ca.IN.020.32.2.1
GGTCTTTTCTTTCCCGCCTCTGCCTCTTCCGACACAGCGGCTGGTTTCATTGTGGCTTTGGATGTGGCTGGCTTCGGCCGTCGCGGAGCGATCGGAAAGTCAGAGACGGACAGTTTGCCTGGTTTAGACATTTCCCACCTTTTCTCGGTTTGCCGCGAGATGCCGATCGAGCTCGGCCACAAACGCCGTGACCTCCGCGCGACCCTTCATGACCGGGTCCGTCAGCTCAAGCATCTGCAAGGTGCCGAGGCCATTGCGGACTTCGCGGTAGCAATTTCGTTCAGTGAGCTCGGTCTCCATCAAGGTCGACTCATAGCCATTGTCGCGAAGATTGGCGATGAACGGACGGATCAGCCTGTAAGCCTCGAGAACGCGGCCCGGAAGGGCGATGCGCGTCACCACGTTGACGTGCGGAATCGTACGCCCCTCCCTGTCGCCAATATCCGCCGTGATGGTGGCGGCTTCGCCGGCCGCCTTGATTTCATCCTGGTTCGGCTGAATTGGCGTCAGCACCAGGTCGGAGTTGCGGATGATCGTATCGCGGATAACGCTGTCGATGCCCGGTGAGTCCATCAGGATTACGTCATAGACCCCGTCTTGTTCCGCAAGCACGGTTTCAATGCTTCGCTGCGTTGCCGCGCTGTGCAGCTCGATGTTGGCCGGAAGATTGCCCTTGGCCTCACATCGCTTCCACCATTCGGCGAGGTTCTGGCGCGGATCGGCGTCGATCAGAAGAACCCTCTTTCCTTGAATAGCGTACTCGCCGGCAACGAGGATAATGACCGTCGTCTTGCCGGCGCCGCCTTTTCCGCTGATCGCGCAAATCCTTCGAGGCATGTCTGATCCCTCTTTTGCCGACCTACAGCCGCACGCAGCAGGCCGTGGGCACGCTCATGCCTCCTCTTGGGCGTGAGCACTTGGTTTCGCATGGCGTTTTTACACCATGCGATCATGCCTCACTATCCCAGGGTGTGATACATCGATCACATCTTGCTTTCACATTGTAACGCCATGGCATGTGAACACATCGTGTGAATAAGTCGTGTGAAAAGGGATCAACCCGCGCGCTGCCGTTTGAGCCATCCTGGAAGTCTCCACAGTCGCCCAATTTCCCTTGTTGACCGATGAAGTCGGCACCGACCTTCCCGCTCGCCTCCTATTGTGGTGAACCCCGGAGCCGCGCGAAGGCCGTCTGTGACGCTCGCACGCAGTCTGCAAGGGCGAAGAGCGGAGCGTCCCTTGCGGACGAGTACGAGGGGCACACAAAGGCCGACAAAGCGGTGCTGGAGGTGAACCCTGGAGAGCGTTTTAGCGTTTGAAGGGCAGGGGCGAAGGCCCTGCCAATCGTTTCAATAAGGACGAGCGTGTTTGGTTCCGCTCGTCGATTTTCTCCCATTAAGTGCGAATTTCACCTCCATTGAGAGTGGCAGGATACGGAAAAATGTGCGACATTTTTCCTGACGATCGAGGAACAAGCCCTCGATGCCTGCCGCAAGCGCCAGAGAGAGGGGCTCAAGGCCAATGGATGACGTGAAACTCGAGGTCCGGCTCGAGCCGGACCGGAA
>NZ_RZSX01001171.1:0-1563 GCF_004023105.1 Mesorhizobium sp. M5C.F.Ca.IN.020.32.2.1
TGCCTACTGCATTCGATCCGACACCGCTCCAGCCGGTCAGCTTCTTTCCCTCCGGTTCGGAAATCTATGCCCAAGGTGAAAAGGCCGGAGCCTTCTATCAGGTCGAGTTTGGCGCCGTCCGTATTTACCGCCTGCTTGCGGACGGTCGCAGGCAGATAAGTGCCTTCCATCTGGCGGGTGAGACATTCGGCTTCGAAGCCGACACCACCCATCATTTCTTCGCGGAAGCCATCAACGCCACGGGTGTCCGCGTCTTCCGCTTTGCCACTGGTGCAGATATCTCCGGTCAGCTGCTGCCGTTGGCGCTCAAGGGCCTGACGAGAGCGCAGGAACATCTCTTGGTCCTCGGCCGCCAGAATGCCATCGAACGCGTCGCCGCGTTCCTGGTCGACATGGCGGAGCGGCAGGGCGGGTTGCGGCAGGTCGAACTGCCGATGTCACGCATGGATATCGGCGATTATCTCGGCCTCACCATCGAGACCGTATCGCGGGTTTTCACCCGGCTGAAGGACAAGGGCGTCATCCGCCTGCTCAATCTGCGCAGCATCGAGATCATCAAGCACGACGCGCTTCATGCGATGAGCGAATGAACTGCGTCGACATCGAATCGGACGACGGAAGAGGCACGCGCAGATTCGCAGCTTTTGAGCCTGGGGGCAACGCATACACGGCGTTTCTAGCACTTCAGACCAATTGACAGTGGGACATCAGGGCTAACATAGGAGCCGGAATTACATCCATATTTGCCGCTGAACGCTGAGGAAACAGCAGGCAAGTCCATCGGCGTTCAGGCTTCGGGAGGAAGACATGGACCGACACACGGCCACATTGCATGCGGACCGTATTCAAGCATCGATTGCGTCGGACGACGCCGCGAAATCGGCGTTGGTCGCTTCGTGGCGGCGCTCGGCCTCATTGCACAGGCTTGATCCTGCGGGTCAGAAGTTGCCCCGGCGGTTGACGGAGATCGAATTGAGCATGGCCCGGCAGAGGGTCGAGCCTCTGCTCGCTGCCGCCCGGTCCAGTCTGGACAGGCTCTATCTTGCTGTCGGTGGCGTCGGCTGTTGTGTGTTGCTGGCCGATGCCGATGGCGTGCCGGTCGATCGCCGCGGCGCGCCGGTCGATGACGAGACCTTTCATTCCTGGGGTTTGTGGACCGGCTCCGTCTGGAGCGAACACAGCGAGGGCACCAACGGCATCGGAACCTGCCTGGTGGAACAGCGCGCACTCACCATCCACCGTGACCAGCATTTTTTCACCCGCAATACGCTGCTCAGCTGCACCACGGCGCCGGTCTATGATCATGTGGGGAACCTCGTCGCCGCGCTCGACGTATCGTCCTGCCGGGCCGACCTGACGGAGGGCTTCGTCAATCTGATCGCCATGGCAGTTAGCGAAGCCGCCCGACGTATCGAAGCCGATAATTTCCGCATGGCGTTTCCGAAAGCGCGCATCCTGCTGGCCCCAGTCGCCGACAAGAGCACGGGCGCGCTAGTGGCGGTCGATGCCGACGATCTCGTGGTCGGGGCGACCCGTGCTCTTGTCGGCGACTGGGGCCAGCAG
>NZ_RZSX01001172.1:0-1563 GCF_004023105.1 Mesorhizobium sp. M5C.F.Ca.IN.020.32.2.1
ATCTATCAGTTGATGAAACAGGGCCGCCGCGAGGAGGCGCTAAAAATCTACCGCTGGTTCCGGCCGCTGCTCGACCTCGACGTGTCGACCTATCTGGTGCAGAACATCAAGCTCGCCGAAGTCCTGGCGATCAACACCAACGACCGCGTGCGCATGCCGCGCCAGCCGCTGTCGGGCGAGCGCCGAGAGACCGTCGAAAAGATCGTCAGGGATGCGCTGGCGGTGCGGCCCGTGCTGCCACAATTCTAAGGGTGGCAATGTCGCCGACCCCCTCATCCGGCCGCTTCGCGGCCACCTTCTCCCCGAGGGGAGAAGAGGTCGCAAGCGTTGGCGTCAGCCTCTTCTCCCCGACGGGGAGAAGGCGGGCCGAAGGGCCGGATGAGGAGGCTGGCTCCAAAGGTGCGGAGCGAGGCGGAGGCCGAGCCATGCAGCGCGGCGCGCAGCCATGAATAGCGATGCGACGCTCGACATCGCCATTATCGGCGGCGGCATCATCGGCATCTGTATCGCCGCCTATCTGGCCGAGGCGGGGCGAAACGTCACGATCTTCGATCGAACGGGCATCTGCGAGGAAACGAGTTCCGGCAATGCCGCTGCCCTGGCCTTTTCCGATGTGTTGCCGCTGGCCCACAAGGGCATGATCAGGCATCTGCCGAAATGGCTTGCCGACCCGCTCGGCCCGCTCAGCATTCCGCCCGCCTACCTGCCGAAGCTGCTGCCCTGGCTTATCCGCTTCTGGCGCGCCGGACGAAACGACCGCTATGAGGCCAGCCTCGGTGCGCAGGCCGGGATGATGCGGCTCGCCGAGGCCGAATGGGCCGGGCTGATGGCGCGCTCGGGCACAACAAACATGCTGCGCGAGGACGGCTCGCTCGAACTTTACGAGAGCGAGGCCGAGTTCAAGGCGTCGCTGCCCGGCTGGGCGGCCAGGCAACGCTTCGGCATCGGCTTCAGCCATGTCGAGGGCGATGCTCTCGTCGCCTTGCAGCCCGGCCTGTCGCCGCGTTTCGTCAAGGGCACTTTCGTGCCGGGATGGAAGACCGTTACGGATCCGAAATTATTGGGCAAGGCGATCTGGACCTTTGCTGAGAAGAACGGCGCGCGTTTCGAAAAGGCTCGGATCGACCATGTCGGAGCGGAGCAGGATGGCGCGACGTTGACGCTGGCCGACGGTAGGGTGCGGCAAGCAAAATGCCTCGTCATCGCCGCCGGCGCGTGGTCGCATCTCCTGGCGAAACATATCGGCGACCGCATCCCGCTCGAAACCGAGCGCGGCTACAACACGACCCTGCCGAGGACCGCCTTCGACGTGAAGCGGCAACTGATCTTCTCCGGCCACGGCTTCGTCATCACCCCGCTCGAAACCGGTGTGCGCGTCGGCGGCGCGGTCGAGCTCGGCGGGATCGAGCGGCCGCCCAACTACGCCCGCTCGAAAGCGCTGCTCGACAAGGCACAGAAATTCCTGCCGGGGCTTGACCCGGCCGGCGGCCGCGAATGGATGGGGTATCGGCCGTCGCTGCCGGATTCGCTGCCGGTGATCGGTGGCGCCAGGCATGCCGGCAC
>NZ_RZSX01001173.1:0-1544 GCF_004023105.1 Mesorhizobium sp. M5C.F.Ca.IN.020.32.2.1
CGATACGACTGATACCGCCGCCATGCTCTTTCACCAGATCGGCGATGCCGGCCGCCCAGCGGCGGACCTTTTGCTCGGTCAACTCGCCGCTGTAGAGATACATCCACGACACTGCCGGCCGCACCTCGTCGACCACGCCGGAGTGGTCGGAAAGGTGCTCGCACGAAAAATAGTCGAACAGCACCACCGGGCCTTCGGTGGCAACGAAACAATGCCTTGTCGGGTTGTGCGCGACCCAGAGCTGCATGTTGGTCGAGTCGGTCGCATAGCGGATGTTAATCGGATCGTAGAGCAGGGCTCCTGCATAGTCGCGGCGCTTCAGCTCGGCGCGGATGCGGTCGAGCCGGTATTGACGCATGGCAGGCAGGTTGGGGGCAGCAATGCCGGCGGCGTGCCACTCGGCTTCCGCCAGTGCGCCATAGCCAAGCACATGCTGGTTGAGCTCAGCGGCCTTCTGCCGCGACTTCAGGCGCAACACATCGGTGGAGCCCGCTTCGTCCGGCTCGAACGGCATGATCTTGCGATGACGAGGAGGTCGATCAGTCGGGTTCCTGTCCACCCTCGGTTCCTTTGCTAACGCCTTCGTCGGGCGCTGTGGCTTTTTCCGCAGCCGTTTTCTTCAATCTTATGTAGGCGCCGGGCCGGGCAGGCTTGTCCGTGCTAGGCAATAGCGGAACCATGATTTGCCTTGGTTGGCCGTCCGGCCCATAGCCGGCTTTTTTGAGCTGCTCCAAAATGACCGGCCGCGGATCGTCGCGGTCGAGCCAGACGAGTACAGCCGGCTCTTGCACTAGCCTGTCGAAATTCGGCACTTCCTGGTCAAGCGCGACCAATTTTTCGTCGACCAACCGCAGATTTCCGACCCATGCACCGTCGGATATTGCGGTTTTCACCGGCCCGTCAGCAGTCAGCTGGCGATAGAGGGCCGGGTAATCCACCCGGATCATCCGCGAGAGACCACTGGTCCCGTTTATCTGGAAGTACCAAGTGGCGGGCGCGAGCAGAACGGCGATGACCGCTCCGGCCGCGATCACCAGGAGCTGGGCGTCCCTGCCGCGTGGTGAAAGCCGTTCCATATAGGCGGCCATCGCCAGCGGCAAGATGATCAGGACCGGCACCAGCCAACGGGCCTTGACCTCGGTCACGCCGGTGGCCAGCACAAGTGTCGCCAGCATGGCCAAGCCGAGCGCCAAGGTACGCCACAAGAGAACTTCCCTGGCCGGAGCTTTGGGGTGCCGCTCGGAGAAACGAAACCCCGTCAGCGCGAAAGCCAGCGCGGAAACGAACACCGGCAAGACAGCGAAATTGAAGGTCCCCATGATAAACTTGCCGGCGCCGGTGGCCGCGGCCGTCATGCGCGGCTGCTGTAGGTCTATTCCGAACTTCTCGCCTCTCGCCAGCAAATCGGCAGGATGCATGAGGCTCCAATATGTGGTTGGCGCCAGCACCAATATCGCGACGGCAACGCTGATTGCGAATTTCGGATCGAGGATCGCGCCGCGCAACTCGCGCAGCGACAACACCGCCGCAACAAGGGCTAACAC
>NZ_RZSX01001174.1:0-1541 GCF_004023105.1 Mesorhizobium sp. M5C.F.Ca.IN.020.32.2.1
GTGAATTTACCGGCTTCTACAAGGCGGTGTCGTCCTGGCTGACCTTCGCCTTCAAGTTCAAGTTCCAGGCCGTGCTGGCCGCGACCTTGACGGCGCTCTCCCTGGCGGCAGTGCTTTTTGTCGGTGGGCGGCGTCTGTTCGGACGTGTCTTCGAAGCAGACCCTTCCGTCGAGGATCCGTCCTATCTCAGCCGGCTGTCGGTGGCGTTCTGGTCGACATTGCTGCCGACGCTGGCGGTCGGCGTCTTTCTCGTCTCGACTGTGTTCTTTTTCAACTACTACAACGTGTTGCGCGGCGACATTGGCGTTTTCCTGAATGCGCTGGTCGCCGTCATCGCGGTGGTGTTCTGCGTCAACCGGCTGACCAATGCGGCGCTGGAGCCGCGGCTGCCGAACTGGCGGCTCATACCCGTTGAAACGGGTCCGGCACGCTGGCTGGTGCGGCTGACGACCGCCATGGCGGTGGTGATCGGCGTCAACAATTTCCTGTCGGTCGTCAACGACAAGATGGGCTCGCCGCTGTCGCTGACCATCGCCAGAAGTTTTGTCGCCACCATCATCGTCGGCGTCATCCTGATCCTGATGGGGCTGCTGAAACCGTTCAAGGCACCCGACGGAAGCTGGCGCCCCTGGCCGGTGTGGCTGCGCTACACGGCTGTCGCGCTCGGCGTTTTCACCATCGCCACGGCGCTGCTCGGCTATATCGGCCTCGCCATCTTCGTCTCGCTGCAAGTCGTGGTCACCGGAACCATTCTGGTCACCGCCTATATCGGCTTCCTGTCGGCGCGGGCGATCAGCGAGGAAGGCGGCTTTGCCAACACGTCGATCGGGCGCTGGCTATCGACCAATTCCAGCTATGAGGAGTCCGCGCTCGACCAGCTCGGCCTGGTCGTCAGCGTCGCCATAAACCTGATGATCGTGCTGGTGTTCCTGCCGCTGATCCTGTTGACGTGGGGCTTCCAGCCCGGCGACATCCAGGCCTGGGGCTATAAGCTGGCGACGGGCCTCACCATCGGCTCGGTGACGATCTCGGTGACCGGAATCCTGACCGGCATCATTGTCTTCATTATCGGCTATTTCCTGACGCGCTGGTTCCAGGGCTGGCTCGACGGCTCGGTGATGGCGCGCGGCAAAGTCGACACCGGCGTGCGAAACTCAATCCGGCTGGCGGTCGGCTATGCCGGCGTGGCGCTCGCAGCACTCGTCGGCGTCTCGGCGGCGGGCATCGATCTCTCCAATCTGGCGCTTGTCGCCGGCGCCCTGTCCCTCGGTATCGGCTTTGGCCTGCAGAATGTCGTCTCCAACTTCGTCTCCGGTCTGATTCTTTTGGCTGAGCGGCCGTTCAAGGTCGGCGACTGGATCGTCGCCGGTGACATCAGCGGCACGGTCAAGAAGATCAGTGTGCGCGCTACCGAGATCGAGACGTTCCAGCGGCAGTCGGTGATCCTGCCCAATTCAAACCTGATCAACAATGCCGTCGGCAACTGGACGCACCGCAACAAGCTCGGTCGCATCGACATCAAGGTCGGCGTCGCCTACGGC
>NZ_RZSX01001175.1:0-1541 GCF_004023105.1 Mesorhizobium sp. M5C.F.Ca.IN.020.32.2.1
GCGTTCGATGACGATTTCGACGATGCGCTTGCCAGTTCGCTCGAAGATGTATCGCCATTCGAAGACGATTTGCCAATGAACGACAAGCTTGGGAACGACAAGCTTGGGAACGACAAGCTTGGGAACGACAAGCTTGGGAACGACAAGCTTGGGAACGACGAGCTTGCCGCGTCGCTCGAACAGGATTTACTGGTGGACGACGCGACGGACGTGGCCGAACAGAATACTGCCGCCATCGAACCCGCCTTCGACGATGAATTCGACAACGCAGTCGCAAGCTCGCTCGAAGACGAGCTGATGCTCGACGAGCAGGTGCCGATGGAGCAGGTTGCCGAAGCCGCCGAAATCTCCGCGCCGGCTGCCGACCCCGCCTTCGACGATGAATTCGACAATGCGGTCGCAAGCTCGCTCGAAGACGAGCTGATGCTTGAAGAACACGTGCCGATGGAGCAGGCTGCCGAACCCGCCGACGTTTCCGCGCCGGCCGCCGAACCAGCCTTTGACGGCGATTTCGACAATGCCGTCGCAAGCTCGCTCGAAGACGAGTTGATACTCGACGAACATGGGCCGATGGAGCAGGCCGCTGTTGAAGCTCCTGCTGCGCCTGTTCGGGCCGTTTCGGACGAGTCCGATGAGGACCTTGCCGGCCATTTCGACGATGTCATGGTCGATGTCGACATGGATTTCGACGTTCGCACGGCTGAACCGGTCGAAATTGACGAGTCAGAAATCGACGAATCGGAGGCTATCGTCGCCAAGCACGAGCCTTCTGCCGAGACCGCGGAAGATGCGTTCGACGCCGATTTTGACCTGAGCTTGGAGGACGCGCTTGCCGAGGAAGCCGAAAAGCCGGTTGCGCAGGCCTCCGGCGTTGCTGCCCAACCGACGGCGCCGGCCGCCGTAGTCCAGCCGGCGGCGCCGGCCCCCATCGCTGACGAGCGGAGCCTCGAAGACGAGCTGAACGCGCTGTTGGGCACCATGCGCACACGGACTGCCCCCGTGGCGGCCTCCGCGGCCAAAGAACCCGCTAAGGTTCAGCAACCTGTAGCCGCGACTGAAAAGGTCGCCATCAAACCAGTGAATCCCGTCGAAGAACTGGACTGGAGCCTCGACGAGCAAGACCTTTTGGGGTCGCCGGATAGTAGCGCGGTTCATGCCCCCGACGCCGATCTCGATAGCGTTCTCCTCGATGAGCTCGAGGGCCAGGATTTCAGCGCTGAAGGTGCCGCCGGGCAGGCCGATGTCGATTTCGACGACGACGCATTGCATACCGCATTCGCCAAGGACATTGGTCTGGATCATGGCGACGGCGATGACGTTGCGGCCGCCGCTCCCCAGCAGGATCCGGCTGACGCGCTCAGCTGGATGGCGGCACCCCCCGCCCCGCCGACGCCGGCCCGTTCGTGGAGCCGCGTAACGCCGGTCGCACAGTCGCAGCCGGCCTTTGCAGCCCAGCCGACGCCTTCGGTAAAGACCACGGAAGCGACACCGCCAATGGCTACGGCACCGTCCTATCAGGATGAGCCGGCCGAAGACGGTGC
>NZ_RZSX01001176.1:0-1539 GCF_004023105.1 Mesorhizobium sp. M5C.F.Ca.IN.020.32.2.1
GCCATGGCGTTCGGCCTGACCTCGAGATGGCCGGTCGCCTCGCCCTTGGGAATTTCGCTGTAGAGCGTCGACCATTTGGCGCCCCATTTGCAGCCCTGGAAGCAGAAGCCGGTCTGCTGGCAGGCATTGCGGTCGTCGCGCGGCTCGGAATTGATTGCCATCCGGCCGGTGTGGCACTCCTTGTAGCCGAGCTTGTCGGCGCCGGCCTTCATCACCTTGAAGTTGTTGTTGCCGGGAAGGCCTGGGATGTTGTTGGTGAGCGTCACGCCCAGCTTATCTTCGGCTTTGCGTAGTAGGGCTCCAGCTCGGCAAGCGTGATCGGCCAATCGAGCAGGTTCGCGCCTTCTAGTTTTCCGTAGGTCGAAAGCGTTCTGAATTCATGCTCCTGAAACCGCAGCGAGGCCCCCGCCCAGTGCGTGGTCGAGCCGCCGACCGCCTTGACGATCCATGCCGGCAGATTGGGAAAATCTTTCGCCACCCGCCAGTCGCCCGAGGTCGTGCGCTTGTCCGTCCAGGCGAGTTGGGCGAATGAGTCCCACTCGTCGTTGATGAAATCCTCGTATTCGTGGCGTGCGCCCGCCTCCAGGATGACGACATCGATGCCTTTCTGGGCGAGTTCGTTGCCGAGCGTGCCGCCGCCGGCGCCGGAGCCGATGATGACAACCACGCCGTCGTTCGTGAGATCAAATGGTGCTGCCATGGTTTCCTCCCATGATGTCTATTGTGTACGGTTTGGGACGACGGGGGCTCAGAGCCACTCGATGTCGTCGAACCCGCGCGCCATGTAGCCGCCCTTGGAGTAGGACTCGCCCTCGTAGCCGAAGATCGGCCAGACCTCTTTCTGGTTGTAGAGACCGACGACAAGCCCGCCACGGACTGCCTGGAAGAACGGCGTGTCCTCGATCTCTCTTAGCACGGCAACGCGCTGCTCCTCCCAGCCGAGGCTGGTGTAGCCACCCTTACCCGACTTCGAGTCGAGTTCGGCGATGCCGGTTTTCGATGAGGTCCTTATGGGCTGGGTCTTTGCCGGCCTGCTCGTCATGGGCCTTGACGGCGATTGCGTAATATTCGTCAGGCACTTGGTCGTGCGGGTAGATGTCGCGCGCCATCTGGATCAGGGTCGCCATGGTTTCGGGCTTGAGCGCGGATGTTTCGAGACCCCAGGCATGTTCCGGGCTGATGACGGCACTGCCCGAAATGACCAGCAACGCGCCGACACCGCCGCGCTTCAGAAGCTCACGGCGCGATAGCCCGGGCTTCCTTGCATGGGCCGGCTTTCTCTCATAAATCGTGACCATTTGCTCCTCCCTTTGCTTGCTGTTCGCACCCGAAGGTGCCCTGGCTAGCGCCCGCTGGCCGGCGCGGCCGTAATGTCTCCTATTTGAACCGACCCTGACGCTGCAGAACCTCGATCTTGTAACCGTCGGAATCCTCGATGAAGAAGAAGCGCGCGAGCAGCGCTCCGTCGCGGTTGAACTCGACGATCTTCTTCGGGCTCAGGTCAAGCGCGCCGAGCCGGTCATGTTCGCTGTCCAGATC
>NZ_RZSX01001177.1:0-1538 GCF_004023105.1 Mesorhizobium sp. M5C.F.Ca.IN.020.32.2.1
GCTGAGCTCGCACCACATTTCGGCGATGCGCGGGCTGCTCGGCGAGCCGGTTCGTGTGCTCGCCGCGCATCGCACCAATGGCGGGGCCAACACCAGCGTGACCTTCGACTATGGGCATTTCGCCTGCTGCTACGACGCAGTGGTCGACGATCTCGGCCTGTTTGATGCCATGATCGAGGTGCGCTCGAACACCAAACGGGTCCGCATCATCTACGACACGCCCTATATCCGCAGCCTGCCGACGCGGCTCGAAGTGACGGAAGCCGGTCCACTAGGCCCGGTGACCAGGACCTTCGGGCCGCTCTATGGCGACGCTTTCTCGAATGAACTGGAGACCTTCCATCGCCACATCACTGACGGGACAAAGCCGCTGACCGACCTCGCGGACTCCCGTCGCGACCTGGAGCTGATGGCCCACATCATCGCGCGGATGAAGGAGACTGGCGGGCGCTGAAGCCTGCCGCCTATTTCCCGCAATGGTGATCGTTGATCTTGTTCAACGCATTCGCGTCGGGTCCGACCCTGTGGTAGGAGCAGGCTCCGGCGGCTGTCGTGACCAACTGCTGGTCATAGTAGCGCGGGCCGCCGAACAGAATGTCGATGATGTCGCCTTCGGCGGGAACGTAGCGTTCGGATTGAACCCGGTGGTCGCGGTGCCGATGGTCGCGGTATTTGTCCCCCGCGAAAGCCGAGGCGGACATGCTGCAGCCTATCGCGAAGGCGAGCGCGCGGATCGCAAAGCTTTTTGTCATCATCGGCAATACCCTTCTGGCAGTTCGGCTTTCTACCATATAGCCAAAATCGCCAGCCGAACAAAAGTTCCCTGAACGGCGCCTTAGGCCCAGCGCGAATCCATCAAAGGTGCTGGGCTACGATGCGGCCGCCGCACTCGCCAACGACGCCGCCAACAAGGAAAAGTTCGGCGCCGTGATGAGCCAGTAGCCAGCCCGGTAGCCAGTGGTGTCGTGCACGCCGGAAATCCTACCCGGGCAGTCCGTGCCGGTATGGCGCGGGCCCGCTGCTTGTGCTCGACCGGTTCGGGCGGCGGTTTCCGGCCGGGGTGTTGCCCTGGCGGTAAACCGGCTCAGGTGCTCGGGATAATCCAGGCGATCATCAGCAAGGTCGTTCACGGTGATCTGCCTTGCCGCAGGTGCTTCGCTGGCCTACGCTTCAATCTATCCCGCGATCTCAAGCAAGGACGATACCAGCAACCGGCGTTCATCCTGTGAAAGGACGTCCGAGTCGAAGAGGTTCATGCTGCGAAGTCCTTCGATGGCGAGGTAGCAGACCAGCAGCGCCTTGAGGTCCGGCGTCTCTCCCTTGAGCCGCTCGAAAACCTGCCGCCTGAACGATTTTATCGGTGTCAGGAAATCGGGATCCTCGGCGATCGCCGAAAATATCCAGGAAGCCGACGGTTTCGATTCCTCGGCATGTTCGGCCGAAAGCTTGATGTAGGTCGCAAGCGGGCTTTCGCCGCCGACGCCGGCCGTGCGGGCGGACTCCAGCGCTTGCTCGAAGGCGCGCAGGTAATCCTCCAC
>NZ_RZSX01001178.1:0-1537 GCF_004023105.1 Mesorhizobium sp. M5C.F.Ca.IN.020.32.2.1
CCGCTGATCCGCAAGCAGGCGACAGAAGAAGGCAAGCTGCGCGCCATGACGGTTTCGCTCAGCGCCCGTTCGGAAACGCTGGAACATGCGGCGCTGACCGACAGCCTGACCGGTATGCAGAACCGGCGCTATTTCGATGACGCACTGAAGGAATATCTCGAGGAATTCCGCCGCATCGAGAAGCCGGTCGGGCTGATGATCCTTGATCTCGACCATTTCAAGCAGGTCAACGACACCCACGGCCATGATGTTGGTGACGAGGTGTTGCGGGCGGTCGCCAACTGTCTCAAGGACATGACACGCTATCACGATGTGGTGGCGCGTCTGGGTGGCGAGGAGTTCGCAGTGGTCACGCCCAACATGGACGCCGAACTTCTGTCCAAATTCGCCGAGCGCATTCGCAAGGCGATTGCCAACATGTCGATACTGTCAGGCAATGTCCGCCTAAAGATCACCACGAGCGTCGGCCTTGCCGTCTGGGACCGTAAGGAAACCGCCGAAGAGTTCTATCGCCGCGCCGACCGCCAGCTGTATGAGGCCAAGAGGCAAGGCCGAAACCGCGTCTGCGCCTAAAATCCCGTCACTAAATTCGTGATGCTGGCCGCCTGATGCCGTTTCTGCGCTACTACAGCGCCGCGCGTCGTTGGACTCGCAAAGGACGCTGTAGCATCTTCATTTTGCGCATGATCCTTTCCGAAAATCGATCACGATTTTGGGGTCATGCGCGTGCTCGTGGACTGAATGCCCACTCCGCTCCGGTTCTCGAAAACGACACCATCCGGCTCAGCCTGACGAATTCCTGACGGGATTTACCCAAGGAGGGAAAGCTTGCCCGGTATCTCAAGCGCGCAGGGCGCTGGATCCATGGAGACTTTCACCGTCGCCGGCTCAATCGTTCTGCGGGCGCAGGCCGAAGGTTGCGGGTTTCAAGCCATAACGCATGTCGAAATCGTCGTCGGGTTGGACGCGCGGGACGAGTGGCTTTCGGTAGTTGGGGTCACCGGCCTGTCGGGCGGAATCCACGACTTCGGCGAAGGCCATCGCCTGCTGCGATTTCGGTACGTTGCGCAGCCTTTCGACGATCGCCACCAGGTCGACATCATTGCCGGTTTCGGACGGCAAGGCTTCCTCGCGCTTGGCCGTGCCTGGAATCAGGTCATCGGACATTTTCTCGAACTTCAGCCGCATGGTCGTTGCCACGCCCTCACCGAAGGCGATGGCTTCGCGCTGGCCCATCGAAGACAGGAATGCCAGCGTCGAGGCCGAGGAATCGGCGATCGCCGAGCGGATGATCGCCTGGTCCTGCTCATTGGCAAGCCGCATAGCGAAAAACGTCGAGCATTGCGACAGGATAGTGGGATCGAGCTCGCCCGGGCGCTGGGTGACGATGCCGAGATAACAGCCATATTTGCGGCCTTCCTTGGCGATGCGCGACAGCGCGTGTCGGGTCGGCGCAAAACCAAGGCGTGGATCGGCCGGCATATAGCGGTGTGCTTCCTCGCACAGCAAAAGCAGCCGCAGCCGGCCTTCGCTCCAC
>NZ_RZSX01001179.1:0-1534 GCF_004023105.1 Mesorhizobium sp. M5C.F.Ca.IN.020.32.2.1
GCTGATCGCCACCGAAGCCTGCCGTACTGCCGCGAACGGCGCCGAGTTCCTCGACCGCGTCGAGCGCGAGGCCGGCCTGAAGCTCGAGATCATCGACCGCCAGACCGAGGCGCGGCTGGCGGTGTCGGGCTGCGGCTCGCTGGTCGACCGCGACACGCAAGGCGTCGTCCTGTTCGACATCGGCGGCGGCTCCTCGGAAATCGCGCTGATCGACCTCACCGGCCACCGCTCGCCGAGGCTCGCCAACCATATCGTCTCCTGGACGTCGCTGCCGGTCGGCGTGGTTTCGCTGGCCGAGCGCTTCGGCGGCCGCACCGTCACCCGCGAGGTTTTCGCCGCCATGGTCGAAGATGTGGCTGTGCGCCTGCATGCCTTCGATGGCCGCGACCGGCTCAGCCATGTGCTCGCCAGCCCGAAATTTCATTTGCTCGGCACCTCGGGCACGGTGACGACGCTGGCCGGCGTCCACCTTGACCTGGAACGCTACGACCGCCGCCGGGTCGACGGGCTGTGGATGGACCGCGACAGCGTCGACCGCATGGTCGAGAAGCTGGTCGGCTGGGATTTCCAGCAGCGCGTCGCCAACCCTTGCATCGGCGCCGATCGCGCCGATCTGGTGCTGGCCGGCTGCGCCATCCTGGAAGCGATCCGCGCGGTGTGGCCGTCGGAGCGGCTGCGTGTCGCCGATCGCGGCCTGCGCGAGGGCATATTGAGCGAATTGATGGCCGACGACGGCGTCTGGCGCAGCAATGGGCGTGATAGGCGATGACCAAGAAGCCGGAAAAACCAGGCTCAGCCGGCATTCGCGTGCTGAAGACGCGGATCAAGAAGAAGAGCGGCCTGAAGGAATCGTCGCGCCGCTGGCTGCAGCGCCACATCAACGATCCCTATGTCCAACGCTCCAAGGCCGACGGCTACCGCTCGCGCGCGGCCTACAAGCTGATCGAGATCGACGACAAGCACCATCTGCTCAAGCCCGGCATGAAGGTCATCGACCTTGGTGCGGCACCCGGCGGCTGGTGCCAGGTCGCCGCCGCGCGGACCAAATCGACGGCCGAACACCCGCATGTCGTCGGCATCGACTATCTGGAGATGGACGCGGTGCCCGGCGCGCCGGTGCTGTTGATGGATTTCCTCGACCCGCAGGCGCCGGAAAAGCTCGCCGAAACGCTCGGTGGCCAACCGGACATCGTTTTGTCCGACATGGCGGCGCCGACGACCGGCCACCGCCGGACCGATCACATCCGCACAATGTATCTGTGCGAGGTGGCGGCTGATTTCGCCCTTTCGGTGTTGAAGCCGGGCGGCCATTTCCTTGCCAAGACGTTTCAGGGCGGCGCCGAGAACGAATTGCTCGCCAGGCTCAAGCAGAATTTCCGCTCGGTCCATCACGTCAAGCCGCCGGCCTCGCGGGACGAGTCGGTCGAGCTTTATCTGCTGGCGAAGGATTTTAAGGGGTGAGAAGCGGTCCGCGTTAGCGGACGAAAAGCCAATTGCTTGGCTTTTCGAGCTTCGAACGCCCTGAGCCTGCGAA
>NZ_RZSX01000117.1:0-10411 GCF_004023105.1 Mesorhizobium sp. M5C.F.Ca.IN.020.32.2.1
CACAAGAGTGTAGATCGACATGTTCGGATTGACGATCCAATCGAACGAAATTCTCTGCCAACCCCAGTCTCGAACGAGCTTTTCAATTCCAAGTTCTGGATTCAGAATCCACTTCCAGGCGGTGCCGGTGACGATGAAGGAGATCGCCATCGGATAGAGGTAGATCGATCGTATAGCGTTCTCGGCCCTGATCTTCTGGTCCAGAAAGATCGCCAACAGCAGGCCAAGTCCCACCGAGAGAGACACGAAAAGTCCGGCGAAGATCACCAGGTTTCCGACGGCAACGTGCCAGCGTTCCATCGACCATAGCGCGATGTATTGGTCCAATCCGACAAAGTCGTACAGAGGTGTAATTTTCGACGCCGTCAACGAAATGAGGAGCGACCACAGTGCGAAACCGTAAACGAAGACACTGAGAACAAGCAGTGTCGGCGACAGTACCAGCAGCGACATCGTTTGGCCGACGCGCTGTCTCAAGCCCGCCTTGGACGTCCTGTTCTGCCTTCTGCTCTCCCTTTCAGGCCGAGCAAGCAAACTCGTCACCGCCACCTCCGGCACCTCCGAACGTCCAACCGGGCCCAACACCCCACACTGTGTTCGTGGCCGGATTTACCTGACCCGGGGACCGCATCTCGTGCGACCCAAAGCGTTGGCAGCGTCGCTCGCTCGCATCCGAATTCCCGGTGCGCGTGCCATGAAGCACGCGCACCGGGATGCCGTCGTGCTGTCAGGGAGGTGTGACGACGACAAGCCGATAAACCCAAGTGTCCGTTCTCCCGCTTCGTTTCAAAATCCAGCAAAGGGGGGCGCGCTGATCGGGCCGGCACGGCTACCCCTTTCACTTTCTTGCCAACGCGGTCGTTTGCGTCGGCTCGTTAGATCGATCTAATCAGACTTTCCGCAGAGTGGCAACCGCGATGTTGTCTGTTCAGGCATGCAGGCCGATGAAGCTTCTTGTCTTGCCCCCAACGAACAACAGCGTCGGCATCATTGCGCTGCGTCGTGCATCGAGATCGACCCAATGAATTGCGCGCACTCTTCGCGGCGATACTCGTCTTCCTCGACACCCATCACCTCTGCCGATTTTGTCCATTTGACGTTAGCCGGCAACTTCGCAGCGCTCGGATTATAGACGCACTGTGGCGCGATCCGAGCTTCAAGTTGAGCGGACGCGACGCACGGGAGTAGGGAGGCGCCAGGGCCCGATCTATGCGCGCCTAGGCCGAAAGAGAGGCAACGGTAGCTCTGCAGTGGGGAACGGAGTGGCTGCTAGATGATAGAAGAGGACCAACCCATACATGATCTGTAAGCCGCGCGGGGGTTAGCGCACGGTCTCTCCATGTGGCGTCGTAGGACGTTGGCGGCTCCAATCGGGAACTGCATCGAACCCCAGCAGTCGGCGTCGAGATTTGCTGAGGTGCTCGAACATCGCCTCGTACGCGCGCGGCGCATTCTGCTCGGCAATCGCCTCGACGACTAGGGCGTGCTCGCTTTCGACAAGGTCGAGCCTCGTCTGCGAACCAGAGGAAGGAAACTGTCCGATCAGCCTCATCCCGAAGACGATCTGCCGATGCAGCATCGACATCGTAGCAGAGTACATTGGATTGTGGGACGAACGAGCCACTGCAAGATGGAAGCCGAAGTCCAGGTCGCCAAAACCTTCGTCATCCACGCTTTGGCTGAAGGCTTCGTGAGCAGCGGACAGGATTTGAAGATCGGCTTCGTCTCGCCGCACCGCAGCCGACGCGGCGGCATCGCATTCGATGCTGAGCCGAAACTCGAAAGCATGGATCACATCCGCAACGTTTTCGATCTCGCGGAACTTCCGCGGCCCCACGGCGGCCACATCGAGGACGTAGCTTCCCGAGCCGCGCTTTGAACTGATGACTCCGTCATCCCGCAGACGGACTAGGGCCTCCCGCACAATCGGCCGGGAGACAGCGTACTGCGCGGCCAACTCCATCTCTGTTGGGATGCGGGTGCCCTGCGACCACTCTCCGGACTCCACCTGCCGCCGCAGTGTCTCATAGAGCTTCTCGGAGAGCTTGGTTTTGTGGGTGGAGGACATGAGAGCTAGCTTTACATATGTGTAAGATATTTGGCAATTAGTCAGATCAGGCTTGATGGCGCGATAAAAGTCTGACATCCTTCGTCGAAACCATCGCGAGCAGATGTGTGGCCCTTCCCGGCAAATCCGTGACAGGCGGCCAACGTCGAGAGGTCTGTTGGTTCAGCTTCGTAGGTCGGTCGGTTCCGAACGGCGCGAGGAACCCTTCGGCTTTACGCGCCCCGACCCTGTTGATCTATAAGGACAAGGTGTGACAGACGCGCCGATTCCCCTGTTTGAAGCCTGGTTCGGCGTGTCTGTTCCGCCGCATTGGGATTTGCATGCTTGGCTTATGTTCGCCATTTGGATTGTATTCATCCCTGCAGTGGTCGCGCTGACGCGTTTCGGCAAGCCACCGCCCTCGGTCAGTGGCATCACTAAGGGCAGCCCGATGTTCAGCCGCAAGCTGTTGTGGTTCACTGTGCATCGCGTCGGGCTGTTCGTGCTGACCGCGGCGAGCTTGGTCGGCGGTCTGATCGCCGTCGCAGCGGCTGGCGGCGTTGGCAACACCCTTCATGGAGTCTTCGGCATCGGAACGCTGATTCTCGGAGTGCTGCAGATCGTCAGCGCACGCTGGCGCGGAAGTCATGGCGGACGCGACCCCGTGCAGGGAACTTCGGATCCCGTGTTCACGCGAGGCGATCATTACGACATGAGCCCGAGGCGGCGCTGGTTCGAGGCTTGCCACAAGACGGTCGGCTATTTTGCTATGGTGTCTGCAATCGGCGCCGTCGCCACTGGCCTTTCGCAATACTGGATCACCAGCATCGCGATCACGCTTGGCCTGGTCGTGGTGTTCTGGGTGGTGATCGCTGTCGTTCTGGAAGCGATCGGCTTCCGGCACGATACCTATTTATCCAACTTCGGCACGGGCGCACATCACCCGTTCAATAAGGCCCGGATTGACAGGTTATCGGGCGGCGGCGCGGACTGAAGGAGGAGGTCGCTCCCACCGCGTCCGTTCGCTTACTATTTGTTTGACAAACATTCTGAAAATGACAATGCTGTAAAATAGGAAGCGGCCTCATTCATGTGGATGAGCCCTAGCTTTATGGTCCGCTGAGGAAGTTATCATGACACAACGAGCGGCCCGGCGGTTCGCCAACTGGATCGGTGGCGCCTGGCGTGGCGCCAACGGCCCGGAGCTCGAGCGGCGCGATCCGGCCAGCGGCGCTGTCGTTTCTCTCTTCCGCGATTCGACGGCCGACGACGTCGACGCGGCGGTTTCTTCTGCTATGGCGGCTTTCAAGGCGGGATGGTCAGCGGCAAGCGGAGCCGAGCGTGCCGCCGTCCTCGCAAAGGCTGCTGACAACATCCGCCTGGAAATTGAGGAACTTGCCTATTTCGAGATGGCGGAAAGCGGCAAGCCGGCAAGGCAGGCACGGCTAGAGATCGAGCGCTCGGCCATGCTTTGGGATTATGCCGCAACGCAGGCGCGTTCAGTGACGGGTGACAGCTTCGGACAGCTTGGCGGCAATTATTTTGCTGTCACCGTCCGCGAGCCGCTCGGCGTCGCGGCGATTATCACGCCATGGAACTTCCCGTTCCTCATCGTTAGCCAGAAATTGCCCTTCGCGCTGGCCGCCGGCTGCGCAGCCGTTGTCAAGCCAAGCGAGTTGACCAGCGCGACGGCGCTGCTCCTCGGGCCGATCCTGAAGGACGCTGGCTTACCGGACGGCGTGCTCAACATCATCACCGGCCTGGGACGCAGCTGCGGCGATGCGCTGCTGCACCATCCGTCTGTCGACATGATCTCCTTCACAGGCTCTACGACCGTGGGCAAGCACGCGATGCGCGTCGGCGCAGATGGTCTGAAGAAGGTGTCGCTCGAGCTCGGGGGCAAGAATGCCCACATCGTCATGGCTGACGCTGATCTCGACGCCGCGCTCGACGCCGCGCTGCACGGCGCCTTTCTCAACGCCGGGCAATCCTGCAACCAGGGCAGCCGGCTGCTGTTGCAATCCTCGATCGCCGAGGATTTCACCAGGAAGCTTGTCGACTACGCTTCTCGGATCAGTGTTGGCGACACTCGAGCCGAAGGTGTCCTTGTCGGACCGATCATCAACAAGCAGCAATATGACAAGATCGTCCGTTACATCGCGAACGGCCGCGAGGAAGGCGCGACGCTGGCACTCGGCGGCACGCATCGCGAGGAGGGCGAGGTCCGCTTCGTCGACCCGACGATCTTCACTGGCGTGCAGCGGCATATGCGCATTGCCCGTGAGGAGATCTTTGGCCCAGTGCTGTCGATTCTCAGCTTCGACACGATCGAGGAAGCAGTTTCGCTTGCGAATGATTCAGTCTACGGGCTGTCGGCGGGACTTTGGACTGCCAATGTGACCGCGGCGATGAACGCCACGCGCGCCATAAACGCGGGGACGATTTGGATCAACACCTACCTCGATGGGCCGCCCGAACTTCCCTTCGGTGGCGTCGGCGAAAGCGGGATTGGTCGCGAGGTCGGTCGGCTTGGCGTCGAAGAATTCATGGACATCAAGACAGTTCAGATCCGCAGCGGCGGCTATGCGTCGCGCTGGATCGGTAGCGCTGTCGTGTGACGGGCTGGACGTGGATGTGGGGTGCGGAAGTGAGTAGGGAATATGACTACATCGTGGTCGGCGGCGGCTCGGCAGGCTGCGTCGTCGCTTCGCGACTGAGCGAAGACCCGTCGGTCAGGGTGCTGCTGCTCGAGGCCGGCGCCAAGAACAATTCGCCGCTGGTGCGCTGGCCAGCAGGATACGCACGGCTGCAGGGAAGCAAGGTGCGCTGGGAGTGGTCGACGGTTCCCCAAAAGCAGCTCGATAATCGCGCGCTGCTGTTTCCGCAGGGAAAGCTGCTGGGGGGCGGCAGCGCGGTCAACTCCATGGTCTATATTCGTGGCAACCGCAAAGACTACGACGCCTGGCTAGAACAGGGAAACGAAGGCTGGGGTTATGAAGACCTGTTGCCCTACTTCCGCCGTTCGGAAGACAATGAGCGTTTTGCCGACGCGTTTCATGGCACTGACGGGCCGATGGGCGTCTCCGACCAGCGCTTCCCGATTGAGCTAACGCGGAAATTTGTGCGGGCCGCACAGGAGGCTGGATTTCCGTATAACGAAGACTTCAACGGCCGCAGCCAGCATGGCGTCGGTTACTATCAGGTCACGCAACGGGCGGTGCGGCGCTCGAGCACGGCCGCTGCCTTCATCTATCCCAACCGGTCGCGGCCCAATCTTACAGTCGTGACCAAGGCCCGCGTCACCAAAATAGGCATCAGGAACGGCCGCGCCGTGTCGGTGGACTACATCTTGCCTGGCTCGACCAGACCGGAGACCGTCACTGCAACACTTGAAGTCGTCGTGTCGGCCGGCGCGATTAACTCGCCGAAGCTGCTCATGCTCTCGGGGGTGGGCCCCGCTTCTCATTTAAAGCAGCTCGGAATCGCGCCGGTCGCCGATCTGCCGGTCGGCCAGAACCTTCAGGACCACATGGACGTTTACTGCTGCGTCAGCCTGAAGGAGCCGGTCTCTTACAACGGCCACGATCGGGCCCCCATGGCTCTGTGGTATGGCCTGCAATTCCTGATCTTCGGCAGCGGCCCAATCACCAGCAACGTCTGCGAAGGCGGTGCTTTCGTGAGCACAAACGGTGAGGCGGATTGGCCGGACATCCAGATGCATTTCCTGCCAGCCTATGTCATCGACCACGGGCGCGTTCGGGTGGCCGGGCACGGCATGACACTCAACACCGCCTACTTGCGGCCAGAAAGCCGGGGCCGGGTCACACTCGCCTCTGCCGATCCGATGGCGGAGCCTTTGATTGACCCCGACTACCTGTCGCATCCCAACGATTGGCGCCATAGCATTCAGGGCTTCAAGCTGGCGCGTGAAATCCTGAACCAGCCCAGCTTCCGCAAGCTCTACAAGGCCGAGCATCTGCCCGGGAAAGATGTGCGCACGGACGAGCAGATCGCCGCCTACATCCGGCAATGGGCGAAGACGGACTTCCACCCCGCCGGTACCTGCAAGATGGGCAACGACGAGACGGCTGTCGTTGACACGAACCTCAAGGTGCGTGGCGTGGAAGGACTGCGCGTGATCGACGCTTCGATCATGCCGACCCTGGTCAGTGGCAATACCAACGCACCGTCCATCATGATCGGTGAGCGTGGCGTCGATGCCATCTTGAAGCGGCGGGAGCCGAAGGCAGTCATCCCTGTCGCCGATAAGCAGCAGGACAAGCGGCTTTTCCCAAAGGTGGTTGGAGGGCGCAGGTGAGCGATTCCGCCAGGAAAACGGTGCGTCTGTTTCACACAGCCCCTGCCTTGGTGGCCGTCTTTGACGCGCTCGCCGCCGAACTCGCGCCCTGGGTTGTTCTCCGGCACACCGTTCGCGAGGATCTGCTCAAGCGCGCGATTGATCTCGGCCAGGCGACGCCCGAGGTGATCGAGGCGGCCGCGAGTGCGATCGCCGAGCAGACGCATGACGACATCGATGCCGTTGTCTGCACCTGTTCCACGATCGGAGCCGCAGCCGACCTGGCTAACGCGACTTCGAACCTTCCCGTCTTCCGCATAGACCGAGCCATGGCACGCGAAAGTCTGATGCTCGGCGAGCGCATCCTGGTGCTCGCCACCCTGCGCACCACGATCGAGCCGACGGTTTCCTTACTGAAATCCGAAGCGGGGGCGATGGGCCGCGCACCGACTATTGAAAGCATGGTGCTCGACGAGGCGCGTGCGCTGTTCCTGTCTGGTGACACGGACCGATACCTTCAGGCCGTCGCAGACGGTATTAACGCCGCCGCGCTCGACGCCGACGTCGTAGTGCTCGCGCAGGCGTCCATGGCCGCAGCGCTGCCGCTGGTGAAGGCCGTCAACGCACCGATCCTCACCAGTCCGCGTATCGGATTCGCCTGGGTGACAAGGGAATTGTCGGGGCTAGCCGCGTGACAGAGTCAAACGTGAATAGAAAGCGGATCATCGATCTACGCAGTGACACGGTCACGCGTCCGACGGCGGATATGATCGAAGCGATGTCGAGGGCCGAACTCGGCGACGATTTCTTTCGCGACGACCCCACTGTTCTCGCTTTAGAGGAGGAGGCGGCCGACCTGCTCGGCATGGAAGCCGCGATGCTGGTCATCAGCGGAACGATGGGCAACCTGGTCTGCGCGCTTTCCCTTTCGCCGCGCGGCAGTTCATTCATCGTCGAGGCGAACGCACACATTCAGATTAATGAAAGCGGCTGGCCAGCCGCAATCGCGGGGCTTACGGCAAAGCCGGTACATGGAGTGGCCGGAAAGATCGGTGTCGACGCCCTGAAGCAGGCCATCGCTGAGACACAGATGCGGCTGAGTGCGCCCCCAAGCCTGCTCTGTCTGGAAAACACCCACAACGCAGCCGGCGGACGGGTCACGGACCCATCCCATCTGGCCGAGCTGGCCGATGTTGCGCATGCAAGCGGCATCAAAGTTCATCTCGACGGCGCACGCATCTTCAACGCTGCGGTGGCGCTGGGCCGACCGGTTCGCGATTTCATGCGCAATGTGGATACGACGACGTTCTGCCTATCAAAGGGCCTGAGCTGCGCTCTCGGCGCAGTCGTTGCCGGCAGCGCAGACGCCGTTCAGGCTGCCCGGCGCTGGCGTCAGGTTATCGGCGGCGGCATGCGCCAGGCGGGCGTGATTGCCGCCGCCGGCCGGGTAGCCCTGAAGTCGATGGTTGAACGGCTGGCAGTCGATCACGAGAACGCGAGGTTGCTGGCGACACGGCTTCGCGATGCCGGCCTTGAGGTCGACGTCGAGGCCGTCGAGACCAACATGATGTTCCTAAAAGTCCCCAACGGCTTCGATCAGCATCTTTTCCAATCCGAACTCCGTGCGTCCGGCATCGTCATCACTCCCCCCAAGTCTGGCCGAATCCGGCTGGTCACACATCGGGAGGTGTCCACTTCGGACATTGTCTTTTGCTCGGGCATCATCGGCAGAGCTTTCGACCTCGCGCAGCGGCAGAAGGTTTGTGCCGACGCGGACACCACCGCGGCTGAGGTCGTCTACTAGGAGCAGACCAAGCTGCTGGGCGTCATCGCCGACGACTAATTTCTTCGCAAAAGCCTTGGCGAGAATGGCGTGCCAATGATGAACGAGAGCGGCGCGCGCCGGGAAATTGTCCGTCTGTCCAGATCGCTTTCCGATCGCGGATTTTCGGTCGGGGCGGCAGGGAACATTTCGTGCCTGGTCGAGGACGGCATCCTTACCACCCCGACCAATTCATGCCTGGGCTTGATCCCGATCGTATCTCCAAGGTGAGCCGCGACGGACGGCATCTCTCCGGCGACAAGCCTTCGAAGGAGATCTTTCTCCACCGGACCTTCTACGACAGTCGCACCGCGACGCGCGCGGTCGTGCACCTTCACTCGACCTGCTGCACGGCGCTTTCCTGCCATCTCGATCCAAACGACTGCATCCCGGCGCTGACACCCTATGTCGTCGTGGGGGGTAGGGGCGGTACGATTGTTGCCCTACACACGACCTGGACATGCAGCCGCGGCAGAACTGATTGCGCAGCTGGAGGTAGGTTCGCTGGGGTGCTCTTGGCCAATCACGGTCCGGTTGTAACCGGCACGAGCCTGGCATCGGCCGTGGCTGCCGCGGAGGAACTCGAGGAAACAGCGAAACTGCTGATGATCTTGCGTTCGGCACCCGTGCGGGTGCTGACAGAACAGGATGAAGCCGACTTGCGCAAACACTTTCCCCAGATGTAGCCGTGCACCAAGCAGGTCGCGCTAGCGACCGGGAGTGTCAGATTGTCGCTAAGAGGAGACAAATGACCTCACTCGTTCGGCAGCCTGCAGCAGACGTCGCTCGGAAAGGTCGCCGGAGCTGACCGCCTCGACCAAACCTTCGCTTACCTGTCGAAGATGTGACCGCCCGCTGAACAGCAGAAGCTCGGCGCCGGCATTCAACGACGCAACGGCGGTGTCGATCAGATTTTGTCCGCGCGCTGTGGCGGGAGCGTCGAGGTCATCGCTGATAACAAGGCCCGTGAAGCCGAACTTCTCGCGTAACATGGATATGACAGCAGGCGAGACGCAGGCCGCGTTGATGGGATCGATTGATCGAACCGCTGCGGGTCCCACCATAACTGCCCGCGTTCCCGCGGCAATCATCGCGGCGAACGTTTCCGCATAAACCTCGATCTGTCCTGTTTCGGTTTCGAGAACGACATCCGTCAGCGCGGGATCGAGCGGCAGGTGATTAAAGCCGGGAAAATGCTTTGTTGCGGTTGCGATACCGGCTTTCTGCACGCCTCTCACAAATGCTGCTCCGAGCCGCGCCACGACATCCGGATCACCGCCGAGGGTTCGGTTCAGCAGCCAAGGGTTGGTACCGTCCACGACGTCCACGATCGGCGCGAGGTACATCGTCACACCGAGTTCGCGTGCTGCGGCGGCATTCCCGAAGCAAGCCGCTTCCAAATCGGCGTCCGGCATGGCGATAGCGGCGGCCAGCGAAGGCAAATCCGGAACGAGCCCTTCCAGGCGGCGTATTCCTGCCAGTTCCTCGTCAACCGCAACAATCAAGCCGTCCGTGCTCGCCTTGAGCCTTGCCAAATGAGCGCGGAAAAGATCAGGCGATTCGCTGTCGCGGCGCTCCTCGCTCATTCGCCGCTGCACATATTCCTGCCGCGACTCGCCAACGAGCAGGGAACAGCCGCCCGAGTCGAGAAAGGGCCGCATGTCGGCATCCAGGTCCCAGTTGTCGAAAGCCGGAAAGAGAACGGCGTTAGCCGCCCGCGCGATGTCCGATGTCATGATTGCTCCCGTCACGAATGGGCACAAACGGATGGCCCAGGCCTGAAAACGATTTTGATGCCACTTCGTGCACAAACAGGCGAGAAGCGCAACAAAATCGTGAATTAACAAGAGGCAATATTGATCAAATGTGGGCTAGCTGCGTCATTCTGCGTCGATAATCGGCACGATGCGCAATGGAACAATGGTCGAGCTCGGGTTCATGCTTCAGGCACCGCCGGGAAGTTGGTTCGATCCTCCAGATCCGAGCGACCCATGGCCAGCGAGAAACTCCTGATGATTCGTTTCCCGATGCCAGCCCGTCTGGCATGCAGTCTGTTCTTTCTCAGCGGGGGCGTTGGCATCGGCGCGTGGGCCGCGTCTCTTCCGGTGCTCGCAGCTAAGAACAATCTGGATAAGGGGCTACTCGGTCTCGTGCTGCTCTGCTTCGCGTTGGGCGCTATCCTGCTGATGGTCAATGTCGGACATCTGACGAGGCGTTTTGAGTGCAGCACCATCAGTATTTGCGG
>NZ_RZSX01001180.1:0-1534 GCF_004023105.1 Mesorhizobium sp. M5C.F.Ca.IN.020.32.2.1
CGGCGCGAGCAAATCGCCGCGGTGGCGCGCAGGCACGACATCGCCATCATCGAGAACGACGTGCTCGGCCCGCTGGTCGAGGGTCGTCCGCCGCCGGTCGCCGCCTTCGCGCCCGAGCGCACGCTCTACGTCACCTCCTTCACCAAGATCGTCGTGCCAGGCCTGCGGATTGGTTATCTCGCGGCGCCCGACCGCTATGTCGCCGCCGTCGCCAACCGGCATCTCGTCTCCAACTGGATGGCGACGCCGCTGGTGGCGGAGATCGCGACAAAATGGGTGACCGACGGCACGGCGATGGAGCTTGTCGGCTGGCAACGTTCGGCACTGCGGCGGCGGCAGGAGATTGCCGCTCAGGTGCTTGCCGGGGTCGACTATCGTGTTCATCGCGACGGATTGCATCTGTGGCTGCGGCTACCCGGCGACCGCGGTGAGGAGAGTTTCGTCTCGCAGGCCCGTTTGCAGGGCGTGGCGATCGCGCCAGGCACATCCTTCCGTATTTCCCAGGAGCCCTGGCAGCCGGCAGTGCGCATCTCGCTGGGCTCGACTACCGAGGAGGAACTGCGCGCCGGCCTGAGCGTTGTCACCAAACTTCTGCTCGGCGATCCGGAGCATCTCCTGCTGGCGATCTAGGCAAAGATCGCCGCGGAATTGTGCGGAGCCAGAAACATTGTCATGAGTTTATTTTCCTGATTGACATGATTTGGCGCGTTCCGCATCGTTGAAGGCACCAAGCTTCTCCAGCAACGGGGAATTCAGTGTCCGCGCCCATCATAAAGATCGACGGCATTTCGAAAAGCTTCGGCACCTTCAAGGTGTTGGACGGCCTGTCGATGCAGGTCATGCCGCGCGAGAAGCTGGCGCTGATCGGCCCATCCGGCTCGGGCAAGACGACGATCCTGCGCATCCTGATGACGCTGGAGAGGATCGACAGCGGCCACATCCAGATCGACGGCGAGCAGCTCTACCACATGGAGCGCAACGGCCAGTTGCTGCCCGCCGACGAACGGCATCTGGCAAGAATGCGCCAGAAGATCGGCATGGTCTTCCAGCTGTTCAACCTGTTTCCGCACAAGAGCGTCATCGACAACGTCACGCTGGCGCCGATCTTGACCAAGGGCATGCCGCGCGCCGCCGCCGAAAAACGGGCGATGGAACTGCTCGACATGGTCGGCATGGCCGACAAGGCGAAAGCGATGCCGGCGCAGCTCTCCGGAGGGCAGAAGCAGCGCGTGGCGATCGCCCGGGCGCTGGCGCTGCAGCCCAGGATCATGCTGTTTGACGAGGTGACATCGGCGCTCGATCCGGAACTGGTCGAGGAGGTGCTGAACGTGCTGTGGCGGCTCTGCTCCGAGACAGACATGACCATGCTGCTCGTCACCCATGAAATGGGTTTTGCCCATGATTTCGCCACCGGAGCGACAACTTCGAGGTTCGGGTCGTTGGCCTTCTTGACCAGATCATTGATCGACAGCACTGGCAGCGAATAGGCGTCGATGCGGCCGTCCTGCCGCATCTTCAGGCCGCTCTGGCCGTC
>NZ_RZSX01001181.1:0-1533 GCF_004023105.1 Mesorhizobium sp. M5C.F.Ca.IN.020.32.2.1
GGCCTACATGGGTCACGTCCAGGACAACGCGGCCGAAAGCGTGCGCCGTGTACTGGAGCGACTGCCCGACAGTTCCGTATACGAGTATCCGACCGACACCGGCCAAGTCATCAAGGTGAAGATCTCGGTCGACCGGAAAAAGCGTGAGGCGACTGTCGACTTCACCGGTACCTCGCCGGTCATGAAGAACAATTTTAACGCCCCCGAGCCGGTCGCCCGCGCAGCCGTGCTCTATGTCTTCCGCGTCATGGTCGAGGACATGATCCCGATGAATGCCGGGTGTCTGAGACCCATCAACATCATCATCCCTGATGGCTCGATGCTGAAACCCGCCTATCCGGCGGCGGTCGTCGCCGGCAATGTCGAGACCTCCCAGCATGTCACGAATGCGCTGTTCGGCGCCATGGGCGCGATGGCCAACGCGCAAGGCACGATGAACAACCTCACCTTCGGCAACAAGCAGTACCAGTATTACGAGACGATCTGCTCCGGCTCGCCGGCAGGCAGGATGAACTCCGGCCGCGGCTTTGCCGGCACCTCCGGCGTCCACACCCACATGACCAATTCGCGCCTGACCGATCCGGAAGTGCTGGAATTGCGCTTTCCCGTCCTGCTTGAGGATTTCCACATCCGCGAAGGCTCCGGCGGCAAAGGCAAATGGAGTGCCGGCGACGGCACCAAGCGCACCATCCGTTTCCTCGAAAAGATGGGATGCGCCATCCTGTCCTCTCACCGCGATCGCCCGCCGCAAGGCCTGGGTGGCGGCGGCGATGGCGAGGCCGGCTCGACCGCGGTCCGCCGCAAGAATGGCCGCGTCGAAATCCTGAAGGCGTGCGACCAGACGGTGCTGGAGGCCGGTGAAGCCGTCATTGTGACGACACCGACGCCAGGCGGATTTGGCGAGGCCTGAGCTCATCTCAACAAGCTGTCACCCGCCTGTCATCCACCTGCGCTACCCGCTTGCGCCAGAGCAAACGGGGAATCGCCTTGTCATGACGGATTTTTCCGGAGAACTGGTTTTTCGCCGCGGCAAGGAAGTTGGCAAAGCCGTCTACCAGAACCGCCCGCTGTCGAAGGCCGGCCTCTCCGAACGGCTCTTCGCGTTGCTGTTTTCCGGCCTCGTCTATCCGCAGATCTGGGAAGACCCCGATGTCGACATCGACGCGATGCAGCTTGGCCAGGGCCATCGCGTCGTCACTATCGCCTCGGGCGGCTGCAACATCCTCGCCTATCTCACCCGGTCGCCCGAAAGGATCGACGCCGTCGATCTCAACGCCGCCCACATCGCGCTGAACCGGATGAAGCTCGAAGCGGTGCGCCATCTGCCGTCCCAGGGTGACTTGTTCCGTTTCTTCGGCGCTGCCGAGACCCGTCACAATTCGCAAGCCTACGACCGCTTCATTGCGCCGCATCTCGACCCGGTCAGCCGCCATTACTGGGAACATCGCAACTGGCTCGGCCGTCGCCGCATCGCCGTCTTCGACCGTAATTTCTACCAGACCGGGCTGCTCGGGCTGTTTATCGCCATGGGTC
>NZ_RZSX01001182.1:0-1532 GCF_004023105.1 Mesorhizobium sp. M5C.F.Ca.IN.020.32.2.1
CAGCCAGAGACGAGGCCAGAAAGGCCAGCACCAGAACCGAAAATCCTTGCGCGTACCACTTGTCCGGCTTGAATCGATGCGCAAAGGGAACAACGAGCACCACCGAAAATAGCGCTATGCCGATGCTTGAAAGACTGGCCAACCCGGAAAGATCGATGCCCGGCAAGACCGGGAACCCGATGTAGCAAAGGGCGATGCTTGCGGCACTGATCGCGACCAGACTTATGACCGCCAGCTTGCCGCTTCCGATCCAAAGAAATCCGCCGAACGGGCCGCCAAAGGCCGACACCAGGGCCGCCGACCATCTGGATCTCGACCTTGTGTCTTCAGTCACCGGCTACCGCCCCCAAGGCAGACAAGCCAGGACTGTCCATCAAATAAAAAAGCGAGGCAAGCCTCGCTTTGCAATTGCCGGACTGATCTTCGCTTCAAGCAGGCAGGATGGCGCCTTCGAGTGTGGTGAGCTGGCTAAGAAACTGCTCGGCCTTGCTGCGCGTCTGGTCGTCCTTGGCGTCGGCGACGTCTTCCCTGGCTTCCTGGATACGGCGGGTCAGGTCGGCGCGATCGATGTCGCCGACGGCTACTGCCGATTCGGCGAGCAGCGTGCAGCCGGCCGGAACGATGTCGGCAAAGCCGCCGAACACGACGTAGCGTTCTTCCTTGCCTGCCGCGGTCTTCACCGTGACGACGCCCGGCTTGATCGTGGTCATGACCGGCGCGTGATGGGCCATGACGGTCATTTCGCCTTCGGCGCCCGGAATGACGACGGACTCGACCTGCTCGGAAACCAGCAGGCGCTCCGGCGAGACCAGTTCGAATTGGAAAGCTTCAGCCATGATTAATTCAGCGAATGGTGAATGGTGAATGGTGAATGGTCCGAAAGAACTTCACTCAGCCCCGATTTCCAGTCCGCTCCTCCCCATTCACAATTCACTACTGACCATTCACCAATTACGCCGCTTCGGCCGCCAGGCGCTGTGCCTTCTCGACGGCTTCTTCGATGCCGCCGACCATGTAGAAGGCGGCTTCCGGCAGGTGGTCATAGTCGCCGTTGCAGAGGCCCTTGAAGCCCTTGATGGTGTCGGCGAGGTCGACCAGCTTGCCCGGCGCGCCGGTGAACACTTCGGCAACGAAGAAGGGCTGCGACAGGAAGCGCTCGATCTTGCGGGCGCGGGCCACCGTCTGCTTGTCCTCTTCCGACAGCTCGTCCATGCCCAGGATGGCGATGATGTCCTGCAGCGACTTGTAGCGCTGCAGGATCGACTGCACCTGGCGCGCGACCTGGTAGTGCTCTTCGCCGACGACCATCGGGTCGAGCATGCGCGACGTCGAATCGAGCGGATCGACGGCCGGATAGATGCCCTTTTCCGAAATCGCGCGGTTGAGCACGGTCGTCGCGTCCAGGTGGGCGAACGAAGTCGCCGGCGCGGGGTCGGTCAGATCGTCGGCCGGCACGTAGATCGCCTGCACCGAGGTGATCGAGCCCTTGGTCGTCGTCGTGATGCGCTCCTGCAGCGCACCCATGTCGGTGG
>NZ_RZSX01001183.1:0-1525 GCF_004023105.1 Mesorhizobium sp. M5C.F.Ca.IN.020.32.2.1
GCAACCGAACGCCTTGCCGGCCGTCGAAACTCGACGAGCAATCCATCGTGCTGTCGGCAAGTATCTGGTGGAGCTGGATGATAGAGATGCCGAGCTCGTCATAGGTCGGCGAAAGCCATTTCTGCGAGACCTGGTCGAGGCGCGCAATGTCTTGGTAAGCGACCATGTCGTCCGGAAAGGTGAACCTTGTCAAAGGCCGTCCGCTCGCCGCGCGCCGCTGGCATATTGGGCGAGGATCGGCGCCGCCTGCGCGGCAGCCTGTGCCCTCGCCTGATCGAGAGTGAGCGTCGGTTTCGTCGACGATGCGGATCGGCTTACCACCGACGAACTCATCGGTGCGGGTGTCGATGATGTCGATCTCCGACCAGCCCGAATTCGAAGCACCGGCGTCGAGCGTGCCGTACTGTTCGAAGGCGAAGTAGGTACCGTCCGGCGAAAAGCCGATAAATGCGCCGTGCCGCCGCATCGCCGGCCTGAGCGGCGGAAGCGACCATCGAGAGCATCGCCGCCAATACGGCAGATCCAACCTTGCATCGCAAGTTCATTGCGCCTTGTCCCCAATTATGACCCCACACCCCAATTATGACCCGAGACCATCGTGCCGGGTATTTGCGACCAAGGCGAGAACGCCAAAAGACGAAATTGCATATGCTTGCAAAAACAGCATACGCTATTCAAAGACAGCAGACATTCCTGGGGAGGAAGCCGGATGGCGTCACGCTACCACGAGGTCTATGACGGCTGGAAACGCGACCCGGAAAAATTCTGGGCGAATGCGGCCAAAGCCGTCGACTGGTTCACACCGTTCGACACGGTCTTCGATCCGAATGCCGGCGTCTATGGGCGCTGGTTTGGCGGCGCCTCCTGCAACACCTGCTTCAACGCCGTCGACCGCCACGTGACGGGTGGCCGCGCCGATCAGATCGCGCTGATCCATGACAGCGCGATTTCCGGCACGATCAGGAAATTCACCTATGCCGAACTGAAACGCGAGGTGGTCGCGCTGACGTCGGTGCTGAAGAACCGCGGCGTCCAGAAAGGCGATCGGGTCATCATCTATATGCCGATGGTGCCGGAAGCGGCGTTTGCCATGCTTGCCTGCGCCCGCATCGGCGCCGTGCATTCGGTCGTCTTCGGCGGCTTTGCCTCGCACGAGCTCGCCACGCGCATCGACGATGCCAGGCCGAAGCTGATCATTTCCGCCTCTTGCGGCCTGGAACCCGGGCGCGTCGTCGCCTACAAGCCGCTGCTCGACAAGGCGATCGAGATGTCGCGGCACAAGCCCGAGGCCTGCCTCATCCTCCAGCGCGACCAGCTGCGCTGCGAGCTCAAGGAAAACCACGACATCGACTATGCCGACGCCGTCGCCCGCGAGCGGGCCGCAGGCGCCAATGTCGACTGCGTTCCAGTGCTCGCCACCGATCCGCTCTACATCATCTACACGTCCGGAACGACCGGCCAGCCCAAAGGCATCGTGCGCGACAATGGCGGCCACATGGTTGCGCTGAAATGGTCGATGGAGAAC
>NZ_RZSX01001184.1:0-1523 GCF_004023105.1 Mesorhizobium sp. M5C.F.Ca.IN.020.32.2.1
GCTTTACCTTGACCGCTCTGTCCTTCGCGGCGCTGGCCATAGCCTATGCGACGTCCGATTTTTCGGTGGCCAACGTCTGGGACAACTCGCATTCGCTGCAGCCGCTGATCTACAAGATCACCGGCACTTGGGGCAATCACGAGGGCTCGATGCTGCTCTGGGTGCTGATCCTGACCTTTTTCGGCGCCCTCGTCGCGGCTTTCGGCCGCAATCTTCCCGCGGCCCTTCGAGCCAATGTGCTGGCCGTGCAAGGGGCGATCGGCGCCACCTTTTTCCTGTTCATCCTGGCGACATCAAACCCGTTCGCCAGGCTCAATCCGGCGCCGATCGAGGGCCGCGATCTCAATCCGATCCTGCAGGATCTCGGCCTCGCCATCCATCCGCCGCTGCTCTATCTCGGCTATGTCGGCTTCTCGATTTGCTTTTCCTTCTCGGTCGCCGCCCTCATCGAAGGCCGCATCGACGCGTCGTGGGCCCGCTGGGTGCGGCCATGGACGCTGGTCGCCTGGATGTTCCTGACCGGCGGCATCGCCATGGGTTCCTACTGGGCCTATTACGAACTTGGCTGGGGTGGTTTCTGGTTCTGGGATCCGGTCGAGAACGCCTCCTTCATGCCTTGGCTGGGGGGCACGGCGCTGCTCCATTCGGCGATCGTCATGGAAAAGCGCTCGGCCCTGAAGATATGGACACTGTTGCTGGCGATCCTGACCTTCTCGCTGTCGCTGCTCGGCACCTTCCTGGTGCGCTCAGGCGTGCTCACTTCCGTCCACGCCTTCGCCACCGATCCGACGCGAGGCGTGTTCATTCTCGGCATCCTGACACTGTTCATCGGCGGATCGTTGGCGTTGTTCGCTCTGCGCGCCTCGAGGTTGACGGCCGGCGGCCTGTTTCATCCGATCTCGCGCGAAGGAGCGCTGGTCCTCAACAACCTGTTCCTGACCACGGCCACTGCCACCGTGCTGATCGGCACATTGTATCCGTTGGCGGTCGAGGCCGTTTCAGCCGATAAAATTTCGGTCGGCGCGCCGTTCTTCAACCTGACATTCGGACCGCTGATGGTGCCGCTATTGGTCTTGGTCCCATTCGGACCATTGCTGGCCTGGAAGCGCGGCGACATCTTCGCCGTCGCCCAGCGCCTGATGGCGGCCTTCGCCGCAGCGCTTCTGGCCGTGCTGGTAACGGCCTTGTTCATCGATGGCGCCTCAGTGTTCGCGGCACTTGGCGTCGGCCTGGCCTTCTGGCTGATCTGCGGCGCGCTCACCGATATTGCCGTCAAGTCCGGCTTCGGCACTGTCGCGCCCGGCGTCATGCTCAGGCGCTTCGCCGGCCTGCCGCGTTCGGTCTTCGGCACCGCACTCGCCCATCTTGGCCTCGGGCTGACGACGCTGGGCATCGTCGGCACGCTTTGCTTCGGCACCGAGAAGATCTTGTCGATGCATGCTGGCGAGACCGTGCAACTGTCCGGCCACATGCTGCGTTTCGAAGGGCTCTATCCGGCCCAGGGACCTAACTATAGCGAGGAT
>NZ_RZSX01001185.1:0-1518 GCF_004023105.1 Mesorhizobium sp. M5C.F.Ca.IN.020.32.2.1
CCCGCCATATTTGAAGGTGCCGTCCTTGGCGAGGTCTGTGAGCGCCTGGAAGTGGTTGACGAAAATCGGCGCATTGATCTTGAGCTCGACATCACCGCCGGCCAGGCCATTTTGCTGGGTGGCCCAGGGCACGTCATTCCACGCCGCAAAGTTCTCGAGATGGATCCAGGTCAGCCAGGTCGAGGTGTAGCCGCATGAGGCGGCGCCGCTCGCCTTGATCTTCTTGGCAGCTTCCCACACCTCATTCCAGGTCTTGGGTGGGTTGTTCACATCGAGACCCGCCTTCTGGAAGATGTCCTTGTTGTAATAGAGGATCGGCGAGGAGGAGTTGTAGGGGAAGGACAGCATGGTGCCGTCCGGCTTCGAATAATAGCCGACTATGCCGGGCAGATACTGGCTTTTGTCGAAGGTCATCCCGGCACCGGTCATCACCTCGGCCACCGGCTTGATCGCACCCTCGGCCGCCATCATCACGCCGGTGCCGACATCGAACACCTGGAGAATATCGGGCGCCTGTCCGGCGCGGAAGGCAGCGATGCCGGCATTCAGCGTCTCGGGATAGGTGCCCTTGAACACCGGAACCAACTCATAGTCGCTCTGGCTGGCGTTGAAATCCTTGGAGATCTTTTCGACGACTTCGGCGTTGGCGCCGGTCATGGCGTGCCACCAGCTGATCTGCGTGACGGCGAAAGCGGAAGTGGTGGAAAGCAGCGTCAAGGTGGCGGCGACACCGGCCGCGAAGCCGAAGAACTTCATGTTTCATCTCCCGTTTTGTCATTGGCGAAAGGGCACTCTCGCAGAGGCAATATGTGCCGCTCGTGACAATTGGACAACGGTTTTGTTGCGGATCGATGAACTCGATCTCTACGTAAAGTGGTGCACGCTTGCGAATGAGAGCTGATGGAAAGGGATTGCCAAGCCGGCTTACGGCTCGAACAAGGCGACGAAGATCGGCAACAATCGCTGGGGCCTAGTCCGACTTGCCGAGCGCTGTCACGACCAGCCGCTTGGCGTCCGGTCCCGACCATTCGGCCGGGCCGTTCATGTGAGCGATCAGGCAGCCTTCACCGTCGATCAGCATGGTGACCGGCAGGCCGAGCGCCAGGCCGCGCGTCTTGAGATCGTTGAACAGCGCCATCGTCGAATCGCGGTAGTAGCCGAGCGCCTTGACGCCGGTTTCCTCGAGGAACTTCTTCGGCTTGGCGTCGTCGCCGACATCGACGTTGACCGCGACGACCTCGAAGGCGTCGCTGCCCATTTCTTTTTGCAGCGCGTCGAGCGCCGGCATTTCGGCGCGGCAGGGTGCGCACCATGTCGCCCACAGATTGAGCAGCAACGTCTTGCCGGCATGGTCGGCGAGCGTCATCGGCTTGCCGCCAGGGTCGTTGAAGGCAAGGCCCTTCAGCGATTGCGGCGGATCAGCCGGCAAAAGTGCTGCCACCTGGCCGGTGGCAGCCGCCGCGACCGTCTTGGCACGGTCGGCCTTGGCGGCAAGCCGATGACGCTCGCCGACCATGC
>NZ_RZSX01001186.1:0-1514 GCF_004023105.1 Mesorhizobium sp. M5C.F.Ca.IN.020.32.2.1
GCTTCAGGAATGGCTGATGCGGGAGGGCCTGACTTTTCCGTCGATGCCGATGGACGGCGGGCAGCCGAATTATTTCACCATCAACGGCCGCGCCTATCCGTCAACCGACACAATCAGGATGAAGGTCGGCGAAACTCTGAAAGTGCGCTTCATCGGCACCAATAATGGGTTTATCCACCCGATGCACATCCACGGCGGTCCATTCGAAGTTGTCGCCCGCGATGGCGAGACTATGCCGGAGTCGGCGCGTTTCCTTGCCGACACAGTCAACGTCGGACCAGGGCAACGCTACGATGTCGTCTGGCAGGCACGCCGCCCCGGAAAATGGCTGATCCACTGCCATATCGGGCATCATACGACCAACAACAATGTCGAAGAGAAGGGCGGTGGCGGACTGATGGTCGTGATCGATGTGCAACCCTGAAGCCTTTCCGCAAGGCGAAACATAGATGGATGTGTTTGCCGTCTACGGCGGCCTGTTTGCCATTGCCTTCGCCGCGGCGACCATCCTTCCGGCGCAGTCGGAGGCCGCACTTGCCGGGCTCCTCGCCACACATTCCTTCTCGCCCGCAATGTTGGTTGTTGTCGCCAGCATAGGCAACGTCCTGGGCTCGGCGGTGAATTGGGGGCTTGGTCGAGGCATCGAACGCTTCCGGGACAGGCCTTGGTTTCCGCTGCCTCCCGCGACGCTCAACCGCGCCATGAGATGGTATCACCGTTATGGAAGATGGTCGCTTCTGTTAAGCTGGATGCCGATCATCGGCGATCCACTGACCGTGGTCGCTGGGGTTTTGCGCGAGCCGCTATGGAGCTTTGTCGCAATCGTCGCCCTCGCGAAGGTTTTGCGTTATCTGGTTGTTGCCGGGGCGGTGTTGGGCCTGATGTAAACCGGCAGGTAGTTGCGTTCACTTTTGGTTGCACCGCAGCAAAGTGACCGCCCCGACCTTGACAAATCAGACGAACAATTGTCGGAAGGGTGCGATGAGGGCTCTTGGTCGAATTACGATCTTAGGAAGCATACCGGTCCGAGCAATGCTGGCGGTTGTGTTCTTGGTCATGTCGGCTCTTCAGCCTGGTCTGTTCGCCACAGCCAATGCCACGGGTTTTCACGCCGGGGCAGATCTCCAAGCCGAGACATCCGCACACGACATGGGCCATGACGGCGCCACTGCGGACGACACGGATACGTCGGAGCATCATCACGGCGCCAAGCAATCCTCCGACAAGAGCTGTGAAGTCCATTGCGCGCCGGCAAATGCGGTGCCGGTCGACTGCCCTCACTTGGAGCATGTTGTCTCCCGCTGCTTTGCGCTCGTCGTTGACGTCACCTTACCGCTTGGCGAATACACTGCGCTCATAAGGCCCCCCAAACATCTGAGCTGACGCGCCCTTTCGGGGTGTTCGCGCAGCGTCGGGAATCCGTTCCCGCGCGGCCAAACGCATACGTCAAGCTTCAGGTCTACAATGAAAATCGCAAGCTCCGCGATGCTCGCATCGCTGTTAGTTGCCGGATG
>NZ_RZSX01001187.1:0-1512 GCF_004023105.1 Mesorhizobium sp. M5C.F.Ca.IN.020.32.2.1
CATTCACGAATGGAATCTCCTTGGTCAACGTGAACGGCTCGAGCCCCGAAAGGCGCATCTTCGGCTCGATGTCGGGAACAGCGCGCGGCGGATATTCCTTTACCGCCTGTGCGATGGCGCGGATGTGGTCCGGCGTCGAGCCGCAGCAGCCGCCGACGACATTGACCAATCCGTCGCGCGCGAACTCCTCGATCTGCGCCGCCATGAATTCCGGGCTCTCGTCATAACGGCCGAATTCATTGGGCAGGCCGGCATTCGGATAGGCGCAAACAAAGGTGTCGGCGACACCGGAAATTTCGTCCAGATGCGCGCGCATGGCCTTGGCGCCCAGCGCGCAATTGAGGCCTATTGTGAACGGGTTGGCGTGACGGACTGAATGCCAGAAAGCCGTCGGCGTCTGGCCGGACAGCGTGCGGCCGGAGAGGTCGGTGATCGTGCCGGAGATCATAACCGGCAGATGCATATCCTTCTCGATGAAGATCTCTTCTGCTGCGAAGATCGCCGCCTTGGCGTTCAGCGTATCGAAGATGGTCTCGATCAGGATGATGTCGGCGCCGCCGTCGATCAGACCGCGCAGCTGCTCGCCATAGGCAAGGCGCAATTCGTCGAATGTCACGGCCCGGTAGCCGGGATTGTTGACATCCGGCGACATCGAGGCGGTGCGGTTGGTTGGCCCCAGCGCACCGGCGACGAAACGACGCCTGCCGTCCTCCTGCTCAGCCCTCACCGCTGCCCTACGCACCAGCCGCGCACCGTCGCGGTTCAGCGCGTAGACCGCATCCTCCATGCCGTAATCCGCCTGGGCGATGGCGGTCGAGGAGAAGGTGTTGGTTTCAAGAATGTCCGCCCCGGCGATGGCGTATTGATAGTGAATCTCCTCGATCGCCTTGGGCTGCGTCAGGATGAGCAGGTCGTTGTTGCCCTGCTGATGGCAGGCGCAATCCGGGAATTTGTCGCCACGGAAATGGTTCTCGTCGAAACCCAGGCCCTGGATCTGCGTGCCCATGGCACCGTCGAGGATGAGGATACGTTCGCGCGCCACCGCCGTCAGCGCCGCAAGGACTTCCGACCCATCGGGCGTAGCCGCGGCGGGACCGAACAGGTCGTCCAGCGATGATGGGGTTTGCGACATATTCCGTCCTCGAGGCGACAGTCGCGCTTAAGCGACATAAAGACATCTTTATGTCAATATACGCTATTCGCTTGTTGCTGTCACCCCTGCCGCGGGGAATGCTGCCCGCTGATGCTACGAGGCCGCCTGCGTGTCTTTCAGGCGATCGCCGACGGGACGGCAGGTAAGATCTCCGACGCGGAAGTTGCGTCCTTCATGTGGTAGGCGGGAGCGACCTCTCCCGTCAGGAGAAGATCTCCGCCAGTTCGTCGACGCTGGTGCCTTCGCTAACCTGCCGCAACTCGACATAGCTGACCGCGGTGGCGACCGAGGATCGGACGCAAGATCGGCTCAACGCCGCAGGCGCATGATGCCCGCCCGTTCCTGACGGCGTATTACGG
>NZ_RZSX01001188.1:0-1510 GCF_004023105.1 Mesorhizobium sp. M5C.F.Ca.IN.020.32.2.1
CGGCCAACTTCACCGCCGAAAGCGCCAACGACCTCGCCGTGCTGTTGCGTGCCGGCGCGCTGCCGGCGACGCTGACGGTGATCGAAGAGCGCACGGTAGGCCCTGGGCTCGGCGAGGATTCCATTCACGCCGGCAAGGTCGCCGGCGTGATCGGCTCCATCCTCGTCGTCGTATTCATGTTCGTGGCCTATGGCTTCCTCGGCTTCATTGCCAACATCGCGCTGGCGGTGCATGTGGCAATGATCATCGCGTTGTTGTCGTTGCTCGGCGCGACACTGACATTGCCGGGCATCGCCGGTATCGTGCTGACCATCGGCATGGCGGTCGATTCAAACGTTCTCATCTACGAGCGCATTCGCGAGGAGCGGCGAAACGGTCGCTCGGTGATCCAGGCGATCGATACGGGCTTTTCGAAAGCGCTGGCGACCATCGTCGATTCGAACGTCACCTCGCTGATCGCGACTGTGGTGCTGTTCTGGCTCGGGACCGGACCGGTGAAGGGCTTTGCCGTAACCTTCGCCATCGGCATTCTGACCACCGTCTTCACCGCGTTCACTTTCACCCGGCTGCTGGTGTCGATCTGGCTTCGCCGCGCCCGCCCGAAGGAGTTACCGCGCGCGCCGGTGACCTTCGTCCCGCCGGGCACTAGAATTCCGTTCATGGGCATCCGCCGCTGGACATTCGCGCTGTCCAGCGTGCTGTCGATCCTGGCGGTCGTGCTTTTCATGACTGTCGACATCAATTACGGCATCGATTTCAAGGGCGGTTCGCTGATCGAGGTGCAGGCCAAGGATGGCACCGCCGATATTGCCGACATCCGCAGCAGGCTTTCGGAACTTAACATCGGCGAAGTGCAGGTGCAGCAGTTCGGCGACCCGAACGACGTCTTGATTCGCGTCGGCACGCAGGAGGGCGGCGAGAACGCCGAACAGACCGTCATCGACAAGGTGCGCGGCGAGTTGCAGGACCATTACGAATTCCGCCGCGTCGAGGTGGTAGGGCCAACGGTTTCCGGCGAGCTCGCCAAGCAAGGCACCATCGCCATGCTGATCGCCCTGCTCGGAATCCTGATCTATGTCTGGTTCCGCTTCGAATGGCAGTTCGCGGTCGGCGCCATCATTGCCACAGTCCACGATGTGGTCATGACGATCGGCTTCTTCGTCATCACCGGTCTCGAATTCAACCAGTCGTCGCTTGCGGCGATACTCACCATCATCGGCTATTCGCTCAATGACACTATCGTCGTCTATGACCGTGTTCGCGAAGACCTCCGAAAATACAAGAGGATGCCGCTGCCGCTGTTGTTGAACAACGCCATCAACGAGACGCTGTCCAGAACGACGCTGACCTCGGTGACGACGATGCTAGCGCTGCTGGCGCTGGTGTTGTTCGGCGGCGAGGTGATCCGCTCGTTCACGCTGGCGATGCTGTTCGGCGTCGTCTTCGGAACCTATTCGTCGATCTTTATCGCCGCCCCGCTGCTCATCCTGTTCAAGCTGCGGCCTGTGGC
>NZ_RZSX01001189.1:0-1506 GCF_004023105.1 Mesorhizobium sp. M5C.F.Ca.IN.020.32.2.1
TCCCCAACCCCAAGATCGCGCCAGCAACCGAAGCGCCGAACGCACCGACTGAGCCGGCAATAAGTCCTCCGGCCGAGGCGCCGACAAAAAAGAAACGTTCGGCACGCTTCCTTCTGTTGCCGATCATCGCGCTTGGCTTGCTGGGCGCAGCTGCCTGGTATGGCTACGATTACTGGACCGACGGGCGCTTCATGATCTCAACCGACGACGCCTATGTCCAGGCCGACATGGCATTCATTTCGCCGAAAATTTCCGGCTATGTCGATCAGATCAAGGTGACCGAGAACCAGCAGGTCAAGGCCGGCGACCCGCTGCTGGTCGTCGACAATGGCGACTACGAAATAGCGGTCGCCCAAGCCGAGGCGCAGATCGCCACCTTGAGCAAGACGCTCGACCGTATCGAGGCCCAGACCGAGGCGGCGCGTGCATCGCTCGAGCAGGCGCAGGCGCAAAAGACCGCCGACCAAGCCGCCGCCGCCAATGCGGCGCGTGTTCAAACGCGCGCCGCCCAATTACTCAAGACACATGTCGGCACCCAGGCCCAGCTGGATGATGCCCAGACCGCGGTCGAGCAGGCCAATGCCGCCCTTGTAGGTGCCGACGCCCAGATCGCCGCGGCGCAGGCCAATATCGGTGTGCTTCAGGCGCAGCGCGCGGAGACGGCGAGCACGCTGGCATCGCTGCAGCTTGCCCGGGACAAGGCCGCGCGGGATCTGTCCTTCACCGTGCTGCGCGCGCCCTATGACGGTGTGGTCGGCAACCGCTCGGTCGAGCAGGGCGACCTGATCAGCCCCGGACAGAAGCTCGCCGTCATCGTGCCGATGGACAAGCTCTACATCGTCGCCAATTTCAAGGAGACCCAGCTTGCCCGGCTGGTGCCTGGCGAAAAGGTCCGGATATCGGTCGACGCGATCGACGGCCAGGATTTCGAAGGCACCGTCTCGTCCCTGGCGCCGGCATCCGGCGCGGTGTTCTCGCTGCTGCCACCGGAAAACGCCACCGGCAATTTCACCAAGGTCGTGCAGCGCGTCCCGGTTCGCATCGACGTGCCGGCGGATGTGCTGAAGACAGGCAAGCTGCGCGCCGGCCTCAGCGTCGTCGTGGCCGTCGACAGCCGCACCGCGCCGGCCGCGTCGAACTGAGCGGCCGCTTGGGAGCACTGGCATGGCAACCGCGACCTTGACAGCAGGATCGCCGCCGGCGACGCCGGCTACGCCTGACACGATTTCCACACGCCGCATCATCGCCTTCCTGGCGATGGTGTTCGGCATGTTTATGGCGATCCTCGACATCCAGATCGTTTCGGCCTCGCTGGCCGAGATCCAGGCAGGCTTGAGCGCCAGCTCCGACGAAATCCCGTGGGTGCAGACTGCCTATCTGATCGCCGAAGTCATCATGATCCCGCTGTCCGGTTTTCTCAGCCGGATGCTGTCGACACGCGTGCTGTTCACCGTCTCCGCGGCTGGCTTCACCGCCGCGGAGACGGTGAACAGCACGCGTGTCGAC
>NZ_RZSX01000118.1:0-10376 GCF_004023105.1 Mesorhizobium sp. M5C.F.Ca.IN.020.32.2.1
AGGGCGAGGGGATCAGGAAATCAGGCCCGAAGATCGGCGTTTCGCCGGAATAGGCGCGCGCGGCGACATCTGACGGTTCCTCGCGGGCAAGGGCAGCGATCGCCCGCACCGCCGCCATCTTCATCTCTTCGTTGATGGCGCTGGCGCCGCAGTCCAGCGCGCCACGGAAAATATAAGGAAAACAAAGTACGTTGTTGACCTGATTGGGGAAATCGGAACGGCCGGTGCAGATCATCGCGTCGGGTCGTGCCGCCCGTGCCGCTTCCGGCATGATCTCGGGATTGGGGTTGGCCAGCGCCAGGATCAGCGGTTTTGGCGCCATATGCTGGAGCAATTCCGGTTTCAGCACGCCGGCGGCCGAAAGCCCCAGGAACACGTCGGCGCCCGGCAGCACATCGGCCAGCGTGCGCGCCTCGGTGTCCTTCACATAAGGGTCCTTCCAGCGGTCCATCTCATCGACGCGGCCCTTGTAGGCGACGCCGAAACGGTCGGTGACCCAGATGTTTTCGATGCGCGCGCCCAGCAAAACCAGCAAGTTGAGGCAGGCAAGGGCCGCTGCCCCGGCGCCGGAGGTGACGATCTTAATGTCGGAGATCGTCTTGCCGGCGAATTCCAGCCCGTTGAGCACGGCGGCGGCGACGATGATCGCGGTGCCGTGCTGGTCGTCGTGGAAGACCGGTATGGCCATACGGGCCTTCAGCCGTTCCTCGACCTCAAAACATTCGGGCGCCTTGATGTCCTCGAGGTTGATGCCGCCGAAGGTCGGCTCCAGCGCCGAGATGGTCTCGACCATCCGCTCGATGTCAGGCGCGTCAATCTCGATGTCGAAGACATCGATGCCGGCAAATTTCTTGAACAGCACCGCCTTGCCTTCCATCACCGGCTTGGAGGCCAGTGGGCCGATATTGCCCAAGCCGAGCACCGCCGAACCATTGGAGACAACGCCAACCAGATTGGCGCGCGCCGTGTAGTCGGCGGCCGCCGCCGGATTGTCGCGGATTTCCAGACAAGGCGCCGCGACGCCGGGCGAATAGGCAAGCGCCAGGTCGCGCTGGTTGCCGAGCGGCTTTGTTGCCTGGATTTCAAGCTTTCCAGGCCGTGGATGCTTGTGGAAATAAAGTGCGGCTTCGTCGAGGTCCGAGCGGGCCGTTTTTTTGATTTCGCCTTCCATACGGGCCTCCCTGCGATCCTGCCTTGAAGCCCTTTTAGCATGCAGCGTTGGATTTTCACGATGCCAAATGACGTAACCGCCAATTAGGCGGAAGAATCGTCAAAAACTCATCTATGTCAGATTGTTGCGCTGAACTCCTCACCTGCCATGTCGCTGCCGGGCTGATGTCATGGGAGCGCATTGCGCGACCTGGTACGTCCGATCGCCGGCGGTCAAGTCACGTCTGGCCGACCGTCAAGCAGTTTCCAGACGCTATCGACGATGGCCGGCCGTGGCCGCCGTTTCGCGATCACCGCAAGTGGCCACGCGGGCAGCGATGCGTCGGCGATCGCTGCATACCGGACGCCCTGAAATACAAGGCGCTGTGTCGATCGTGGCAGCAGGGCCGCGCCCAAGCCTGTGGACACGAGCGAAAGCATGGTCAGTGCCCGCGTCGCCTCCTGGACGATCCGCACGTCGAGGCCAGTCTTGGTGAATGTGTCTACGATGCGGGCATGGAGCGCCGGGCCTTGTGCAGCCGGAAACATGATGAGCCCGTGGCGGGCGATGTCCGCCAGCGTCACCCCGTGCGTCTGCCGGTCGTCAGGCAGAACGGCAACAAGATCTTCAGCAGGATAGTCATGGACGTCGAGACGTTCGTCGGTCCCGAGCGGTGGATGCACGAAACCGATGTCGATCTCACTGCGCGACAGCGCCGCAATCTGCTCATTGGTGGACACCTCGATGAGCTTTGGATGGATGTCCGGATATTTCTCGCGAAGCCGTGACAGGAGGTGCGGCAGATGCTCGTAAAGGGCCGCCGACACGAAGCCGATCCTGATCTCGCCAGCTTCGCCGTTATGCGCTGCGCGGGCGACATGAAGCGCCGAATCGGCGTGCCGTATGGATGCTCGAGCCTCTTCGACGAAGGCCGAGCCGGCGCGCGTCAAGGTCAGGCGGCGGTTGGCCCGCTCGAATAGCTTGACGCCGAGCTCCTTTTCCAGGCGCCCGATCGATTGACTAAGCGGAGGCTGCGCCATGGCCAGCCGCAGTGCGGCACGACCCATATGCAAATCGTCCGCAACAGCGAGGAAATGTCGCAAGTGCCGAAGTTCCATATCTTGACGATATCAAAAACCCTCAGACGCGTCATCGAAAAGATATCGAATAGCTGGCAGTCTTTGCGGAACGCAATTGCGACCGGAGACGTCATGATGTCCCATTTTACCGCCTTTCCCCTCGTGCTCACCGCAGCTGCTATGATCGCCGCTCCAGCACCGGCAGGAGAGCCGGATCTCGTCCGGGCCGACAGGTTCGTCGAACTTCGGACGGGCGAGCGCCTCTTCGTCCGGGAGGTGCGCCGTCCTGGCGCAGCGTCCGAAGCCAACTCCGCCGTCCTCCTCGTCCATGGCGCACGCCTGCCCGGCGTTGCGTCCTTCGATCTGCCTGTTGCGGGTGGGTCGCTTGCCGCCGACCTCGCGGCGGACGGGCACCTTGTCTATGTCCTGGATGTTCGCGGCTACGGCGCATCGAGCCGCCCTGCGGCCATGAACAGGCCGCCGGATAAGTCCGCTCCCCTGATGCGTACCGAAGACGTCGTGGCGGATATTTCCGCAGCGGTCGACGCTATCGCGAAATGGAGCGACGTTTCGAGGGTCAGCCTCGTCGGCTGGGCCACCGGCGGACATTGGGCCGGCGCCTACGCCAGCCGCTTTCCGCAGAGGGTTGACCGGCTCATCCTCTACAACACCCTGCATGGAGGCTCAGACCAGCACTCCACTCTTGGCACCGGCTCGCCGCTCGAAAATCCCGACCGGCCCGGGACGTTCAATGTCCATACGTTCGGCGGTTATCGGATGAATACACGTCAGAGCCTATTCACTGCCTGGGACGACAGCATCCCGGTCGCGGACAAGGCCCAGTGGCGCGATCCCGCGGTCGCTGCGGCCTATGGTGATGCAGCACTCGCCTCCGACGAGACGGCGCCGACGCGCCAGCCGCCGAGTTTCCGGTCCCCAAGCGGCGCCATGGCCGACAGCTTCGAACTCGCCTTCGGTCGCCGGCAATGGGCGGCGGCGGCACTCACCATGCCAGTGCTCGTCATCCGCTCCGGACGGGATATCTGGAGCCGGCCGGAGGACGCGAAGACAATCGTGGACGAATCACCAAAAGCGGAACGCCTAGACATCCCGGACGCCACGCACTTCGTGCATCTCGATCGCGAGGCCGCAGGGCGCGGTGTGTTCCTCGACGCTGTGAAGCGGTTTCTCGATCGGCAGGAGGAATGACCATGAAGGGTAGTTCATGTGTCCTGCGGGAGCAGCAGCCGCAAAGGTGTCAGATCGACCGCTTCCAGGCCTTGCGGCTACCGTCCACCCGAAAGCTACTCACCGCGCGGTTGCGGGCTACGCCTATCTCCGCCGCGCCACATCTCGACTCTCTCGTCTCTGCCATTTCCCTGCGCGTACAAACGTCAGAGTTCGCTAGGCCGGCGCCGTTTCCTTGGATGTTCATGCTTTTTTGTCATCGATGAGCGCACCCATCGCGGCGAGGTGGTCGGCGAAGCCGGCAACGAACCGCCTGACCTTCAACGGAATGAAGCGGTTCGATGGATAGACAGCATGCACATGGTGCGGCGCATAGTGCCAGTCCGGCAGCACATGTTCGAGCGAGCCTTCGGCGATGAGCGGATCGAGTATCACCCTGTGCCCGAGGCCGATGCCGACGCCGGACAGCAATGCCTGATGATTGAGCAGCGAATTGTCAGAGCGCATGGCCGGTCGGATTCGCACCTCGGCCTTTTCGCCGCCCGGGCCGGTGAGCGGCACGACATCGCGCTTCCTTATGTGGGCGTAAAGCAGATAATCATGGTCGGCGAGATCTTCCGGGCGCCGCGGCCGGCCCCGGCGGTCGAGATACTCTGGCGTGGCCGCGAGGCAGCGCCCGATCACGCCGAGCTTGCGCACGATCAGCCGGTTGTCATCGATGGTCCCCATACGGATTGCCACGTCGAGCCCCTCTGCGATCACATCGACGAAACTGTCGGTCAGCGCCACGTCAAGCAACAGTTCCGGATAGGCGCGCTTGAACTCGATCAGATAGCTGCCAAGCACGCCGGCGCCGAAGCTGGCCGGCGCGCCGACGGCAAGACGTCCGCACATCTTCGATTCGAGGCAGCCGACGCTGCGGTCCGCCTCCTCGATGCGCTCAATGATGTCGCGGGCGCGCTCCAGATAACGCCGGCCGGCTTCCGTTGGCGAAACATGGCGGGTCGTACGGTCAAAGAGCCGGACGCCTAGACGCTTTTCCAGTGCGCGGATCTGCTGGCTGACGGCGGGCTGGCTCAAGCCCAACTCGCGCGCTGCCGCCGAGAAGCTGGCGGTATCGCAGGCGCGTACGAAGCTGGTCAGCTCGGTCAAGCGGTCCATGATGGCAACTCTCCGTCGTGATTAATAAAGAAGAGTAATAAGAGATATAATGAATCGGCAAGTTCAAAAAGCTGAGCCTATGACGTAGATCCGCCTTGCTCCGCCTGGAGCTCTGGATCCCCAAACTGGAGACGATGCAATGCCGCTTTCCCGCCGTCATTTTCTCGCCGGTGCCGGCCTAACCGGCGGCACTCTCCTAGCCAATGTCTCCGTTCCGGCCTTGGCCCGCGCGCCCCTGGTCGACGCCGCAACGCTTGGCGCGCTGCGCCGCAACGTGGGATCGGTCCAGGTTACGGCGCTACTGGACGGCTATATCGACATTGGTTCCGAGCTGGTCATCGGGCTCGCTGAGGCCGATGCGGAGCGGCTGGCTGAGGCCAGCTTCCAGAAGCCCGGACCGCACCGCGCACCGGTCAATGCCTATCTCATCAATCTGGGCGACCGTCTGGTGCTCGTCGACGCCGGTACGTCGGACAGCATGGGCCCGTCACTCGGCCGACTTCCGGCCGCTATCGAGGCGGCGGGCGTTTCTCCGGACCAGATCGACACGTTGCTGATTACCCACATGCATCCCGACCATATCAACGGCGTTCTGACTCCCGCCGGCCAGGCGCTGTTTCCCAATGCCGAGCTCATCGTCACCGCCGCCGATTACGCCTTCTGGCATGACGACGCGAACATGAACCGGGCGCCGGATGGGGCAAGGCCGTTCTTCATCGGCGCCCGCCAGGCCGCCGCCGCCTATGCGAACCGCGTGCGGCAGGTGGCTGGCGAGGGCGAGGCGGTCGGCGCGATCCGCACCGTGCCGCTGCCCGGCCACACTCCGGGCCATGCCGGCTTCATCGTGGAATCGGACGGCGAGGCGCTGTTCATCTGGGGCGATGTCGTGCATATGGCTACCTACCAGTTCGCGCGCCCGGACTGGAGCATCGCCTTCGATGTTGATTCCAAGCTGGCTGCCGAAACGCGCAAGCGGACGCTCGACCGGGTCGCTGCTGACCGGATGCTGATCGCCGGCATGCATTTGCCGTTCCCCGGCATCGGCCATGTGGCGCGCGATGGCGACGCCTATCGCTTCGTGCCGGAAGAATGGCCCTATGCACTGTAGGGCGGCCAGCGCGGGAAGGGGCCATCATAGCCCAGCTGCTCCATGACGACGGCCACCTGCAAGGCCTGCTTCAGAGCACAATCGTCTCCCGGCGTTCCCAGCGGGTACCAAGCGTTCGGTACTAGAACGCGCTGACATAGGCGCCGCCGTCGACCGGTATGTTCTGCCCGGTCAGGTAGCCGGCATGAACTGAGCACAGGAAGGCGCAGATCTGGCCGAATTCCTCCGGCGTGCCGAGCCGCTTGGCCGGAACGTTGGCTGCTGCCTGGGTCTTGCGTGCGGCGGCAGCAGCCGGATCTTCGGGGGTGCCGGCTTCATGCGGGGGGCGCAGCCGATCGGTGTCGATCTTGCCCGGCAGCACGTTGTTGATCGTCACATTGCGGTCGATCACCGTCCGCGCGACGCCGGCCAGGAACGAAGTCAGGCCTGCGCGCGCGCCGGACGACAGATCGAGGCCGGGAATGGGAACATAGACCGACAGCGAGGTGATGTTGACGATGCGGCCGAAGCCGCGTTCGGCCATGCCGTCGATCACAGCCTGAACCAGTTCGACCGGGGTCACCATGTTCTGGGTGACGCCTTCGAGGATTTTTTCGCGGTCGAGTTCGCGGAAATCGCGAAGCGGCGGTCCGCCATTGTTGTTGACGAGGATATCGGGATCGGGACAGGCGGCAAGCAGCGCCTTCTGCACCTCGGGCTTCGACACGTCGCCGACGATTTCGGTGACCTCGACGCCAAATCTTTCCCGCAGTTCGGCGGCGGTCTTCGCCAGCTGGTCGGCATTGCGCCCGTTGACGACCAGATCGCAACCGGCCTCGGCCAGCGCCATGGCGCACCCGCGCCCAAGTCCTTTGCTCGAAGCACAGACGATGGCCTTTTTTCCGCGAATACCGAGATCCATGGCGATTTCTCCTCTGTTTGGCGCGGCAACCTACTCTTGAGGCTGGACCAATCGCAACCGTCATACGGTTGTTGCATGAATCGGGGCATAGGCTGCACGAGAGCAACGGTGAGAATCCAATGCCTGGCGCAGAGCCCCGCACTTTCCGCAGCATGTTCATCTCCGACGTCCATCTCGGATCGAAGGCGGCGAAGGCCGAGTTCCTGATCGATTTCCTGCGCCATCACGACGCCGATATCATCTATCTCGTCGGCGACATCGTCGACGGCTGGCGGCTGAGACGGAGCTGGCACTGGCCGCAGAGCCACAACGACGTCGTCCAGAAGTTGCTGCGTAAGGCGCGCAAGGGCGCCAGCATCACCTACATCGCCGGCAATCACGACGAGTTCGCGCGCCAGTTCCAAGGCGTGCATTTCGGCGGCATCGTCGTCGCCGACCGCGCCATTCACGAGACCGCTGACGGCAAACATCTTCTTGTCATCCATGGCGACCAGTTCGACACTGTCGTCCACAATGCGCGCTGGCTGGCCTATCTTGGTGACTACGCCTACGACGCGGCCATGCTCGTCAACCGCGTGGTGATGCGGCTTCGCCAACTGCTTGGTCTGCCTTATTGGTCGTTTTCGTCCTGGGCCAAGGTCAACGTCAAAAAGGCGGTGAATTTCATCGGCTCGTTCCAGACCATGCTGACCGAGGAAGCGCGCCGCTCGCATGTCGACGGCGTGATCTGTGGTCACATCCACCATGCCGCGATCGAAAATTATGAGGACGTGCAATACATCAACACCGGCGATTGGGTGGAGAGCTGCACCGCGGTGGTCGAGCATTTCGACGGCCGGATGGAGATCCTGCACTGGGCGCACGTCCTGCCGGAGGCTCCGGTCGGCAACGAAGTGCTCGTGCCGATCGACATCAAGGGCAGGGCAGTCCAGGCTGCCTGACCAAACCCGACCTCACCTCGCTTTAATCGATTAGTGCAAGCGGTTCCGCCGGCTTTTTCAGCATGTTATGGAATTGGCGTGCGCTGCAGACCGACTCGGCTGAACGCTGCGCCGACGGATTGCCTGTTGATGTCCTCCCTGCCGCCGCTTTCACCCGAACAGCTCGTCAAGCCGCGTCATTTCGAACTGCGGATGGGCCTGATTTTCTTCACGCTTTTCGTGCCGCTCGGAATACATTTGCCGTACTTCCCGCTGTGGTTGCAGGCAGAGGGTTTCGATGCCGAGCAGATAGCGGTCATTCTCGCAGCACCAATGTTCCTGCGCGTGGGGACGACGCCATTGCTTACAGCACTGGCCGACAGGGCGAGCGACCGCGCCCATGTTTATGTCGCGCTGATGGCCGCATCTGTGGCGTTGTCCGCCGGTTATTTTCTGACGCCGAGCTACGCCATGGTGCTCGCTGTTTCGCTGGCGCTCGCTGTGGTCTGGACACCGCATTCGCCGATTGCCGATTCGCTGGCACTGTCGGGAGTGCGCCGCTTCGGCTCCAACTACGCAAGCATGCGTAAATGGGGCTCGATCTCCTATCTATGCGCAAATCTTGCGGGCGGTTTCATCCTGTCGGCGACCGGCGCCCAGGCTGTTCCGATGATCATCTTCGTGGCGTTTGGCGCCGCACTTGTCGTCGGATTGATCGCGCCGCGGCTCGGCCGTCCGCGCCGTGCCTCGCTGCTTTCGGCGGCCGACATCCAGCAATCGGCGCCAAAACTCCTCAACGCCTATTTCCTGTATTTCTCCATCGGCGTCGGCGTCATCACCGCCAGCCACGCGTTTCTCTACGGCTTCGTGTCGATCTACTGGAAATCGATCGGCATCGGCGATCAGGTGGTCGGGCTGCTTTGGGGTTGGGGTGTGGTGGCCGAGATCGGCATGTTCATGGTCTTCACCCGGGTTTTCGGCTCCTTCTCGGTCGTGTCGATCATGGCGATGGCCGGGATAGGCGCGATCGTGCGCTGGATTGCCTTCCCCATGATCTGGCCGCTCGGCCTTGGCGTCGCCGGATTTTTCGCAGTCCAGACGCTGCATGCGGTCTCCGTAGCGCTGGTGCTGATCGGCCTGCAGAAAATGATCGGTGAGACGATCGCGGAGGAGCGCACCGGGGCCGCGCAAGGCATCGCCTATTTCTCCAACGGCTTTTTCACGGCCGTGGTGACGCTCTTGTCCGGCCCGCTTTATGACCGCTTCGGCGTGGACGGCTTTTTTGCCATGATCCCGATCGCCCTTATCGGCCTTGCGTTGATCGGGCTTGCCGCGCGTTCAGCCCCACAGCGCCGTATCGGGCGGTGACACCAGCGAACCCCGGTAGACGAGACCGGGAACACGGTCGCGGGCCAGCAGCAGTGGCCCGTCGAGATCGACGAAATCGGCATCCTGCGCCAAGAGCACGGCCGGCGCCATGGCCAATGACGTGCCAACCATGCAGCCAACCATGACGTCAAAACCCAGTACGCGGGCGCGATCGCGAAGGATGAGGGCAGCGGTCAAGCCGCCCGACTTGTCGAGCTTGATGTTGACGGCATCGTAAAGGCCGACAAGCGAGGCAAGGCCCTCTGCCTCATGCACGCTTTCATCGGCGCAGATCGGCACGGGATGCGCGATTTGGCGAAGGATGCCGTCACGGCCCGCCGGCAGCGGCTGTTCAATCAGGGCGATGCCGTATTCGGCGGCAGAGGCGAGATTTGCAACGATGTTGTCGTCGCTCCAGCCCTCATTGGCGTCAAGGATGATGCGGCTCGCCGGTGCCGCCTCCCTAACCGCGCGGATACGGGCCATATCGTTGTCACCGCCGATCTTGACCTTGAGCAGCGGGCGCTGGGCGTTGGCGCGGGCCTGGGCTGCCATCGCTTCGGGCTCACCGAGCGACAGCGTGTAGGCCGTCTCAAGCGCGCTCGGCGGAGCCGTGCAGATGCTGAATGCGACCGGCTTGCCTGTGATCTTCGCCTCCAGGTCCCATAGCGCGCAGTCGATGGCATTGCGGGCGGCTCCGGCGCGCATGGCATCGAGCAGCGCGGCCCGGCTGATGCCGCCAGCGATCTCGCCGCGCATCGCCTCGATCGCATCGCGCACACCGTCCATCGTTTCGCCATAGCGCTTGTAGGGGACGCATTCGCCGCGCCCGCTCTGGCCGTCCTCGTGGATCGTCACTGTGATAACCTCGGCTTCGGTTTTCGAACCGCGCGAAATGGTGAAGGTCCCGGCGATGGGAAAGCGCTCGGCCTCGACCGAAATGACACGCGCCATATTTTTCTGCTCCGGCTGTGCGACAACGAGCTTGTCGGCAAATCGACAGGTGGGTTCCGTCAGGTTAAACAGATTGGCCCGTCAGGCTAACAGGACGCCATGTTTACCATCCGCAAACGCCACGCAAGCGGCACGACCGCCAAGGAGGCCGACCACCAGCCGCGCGTCGCGGTCGGTGAGGAGGGTGGCGTTCTGGGCTGCGCCTTCTCCGGAAACTGGACGACGCGCACCGTGACGCTGGTCGACGCCGAGATGCGCAAGATCGAGAAGCGCAGCGGTTTCCAGACGCTGGCGCTCGACCTTTCGCATATCGAGAAGATGGATACCGCCGGAGCCTGGCTGATCGACCGCCTGGTCAGCGCCTTCGAAAAGAAAGGCGTCGAGATCAGGCTGCAAGGGGAAAGCGAGATTGCCTCGATCCTGCTCGGCGCCGTTGGCGACGCGGTCCGGCGCGAACCCGATTCCGGCGGCACAAAGCCGCCCAACATCATCATTCGTGCGCTAGAGGCGGTTGGGCGGCGGGTCTATGAAATGCGCGCCGATTTTC
>NZ_RZSX01001190.1:0-1504 GCF_004023105.1 Mesorhizobium sp. M5C.F.Ca.IN.020.32.2.1
GGCCAGTGGACCAAGGGCAAAAGCTGCGACACATTCGGGCCGATCGGCCCGTGGCTGGTGACCAAGGACGAGGTGAAAGACCCGCAGAACATCCCGATGTGGCTGAAGGTCAACGGCAAGACGATGCAGAACGGCTCGACCAAGACCATGGTCTATGGCGTCGCCTACCTGGTTTCCTATCTCAGCCAGTTCATGTCGCTGCATCCGGGCGACATCATCTCGACCGGCACGCCGCCCGGCGTCGGCCTCGGCATGAAGCCACCGGTCTTCCTGAAGGCCGGCGACGTTGTGGAGCTCGGCATCGAAGGACTGGGCATGCAGAGGCAGACGTTCAAGGCGGACGTATAGGCGCTCTTCCTTCTCCCTTGTGGGAGAAAGGTGGATCGGCGCGCAGCGCCGAGACGGATGAGGGGTTCTGGAAGAAACGCGGCGAGAAAACATCGAAGGATGTTAGTCGCTTACGCCTTCAGCGTAGCGATCCTTCCAACCCCCGTCATCCGACCGAGCTTCGCTCGGCCACCTTCTCCCACAAGGGGAGAAGGGGAGTCGGCACCAGCTACTTCAACACCTTCCCATCCGCCCCGAACCGGTACGTCTTTGCCGGATCCGGCGTCGCATAAAGCGTAGCACCAGGCTCGGCGTTGTAGACGCCAAAAATGCGCACGGTGATCAGCCCGGCCTTCTCGCAGTCGAGATAAAGGTTGGTGTCGGCGCCGAGATGCTCGGCATGGACGACCGTGCCTTTCCAGGCGCCGGATCTCGCATCGACGGTCAAATGCTCGGGACGGACGCCGATGGTCTTCGCCGTCTCGCCAAGCCTGGCGCCGTCGACGAAATTCATCTTCGGTGAGCCGATGAAGCCGGCGACAAACTCATTCGCCGGCGAATTATAAAGCTCCATCGGTCCGCCGATCTGCTCGATCTTTCCGGCGTTGAGCACGACGATCTTGTCGGCCAGCGTCATCGCCTCGACCTGGTCGTGGGTGACATAGATCATCGTCGCCTTCAGCCGGCGGTGCAATTGCGCGATCTCCAGCCTGGTGTTGACGCGCAGTGCTGCATCGAGGTTGGATAGCGGCTCGTCGAACAGGAAAAGCTTGGGCTCACGCACCACGGCACGGCCGATAGCGACGCGCTGGCGCTGGCCGCCGGAAAGCTCGGCCGGCCGCCTTGCGAGATAGGGCTCCAGCGACAGCATCGAGGAAGCGATGCCGATGCGGCGGTCGATCTCGGCCGCCGGCGTGCCCGCCTGCTTGAGGCCAAGTCCCATATTGTTCTTCACCGTCAGATGCGGGTAGAGCGCATATGTCTGGAACACCATGGCGATGCCGCGCTTGGCCGGCGGGGTTGCGGACACGTCCGCCCCGTCGATGACAACCCGCCCCGAGGTCGAATCCTCCAGCCCGGCGATGACCCTGAGCAGCGTCGACTTGCCACAGCCGGAGGGGCCGACGAAGACGACGAATTCGCCATCGGTCACTTCGAGGTTGATGCCCTTCAGCAC
>NZ_RZSX01001191.1:0-1503 GCF_004023105.1 Mesorhizobium sp. M5C.F.Ca.IN.020.32.2.1
CCTAGGGTCCGCGCACATTGTTGCCTCCTCGGATTCCCCTTGGGCAAAACGGCTGCGGACGGCAGCCGAAACCAAATTTTAACCGTGTTTCTTGAACGCCGGTTAACCCAAACGTGGTTACTGGACGATCAACGAAATCACTCGAATTGCGAAGGAGAGGCGGCATGGGCCGTATCGCAGCACTTACCAGAAACCCGGTGATGATCGCGCTGGTGGCGTCGCTCGCCATCGCCGGTTGCGCCTCGAAGAAGAACCTGAACAGCGCCGCCGATCTTGGTCTCAGTGGGGCCGGGGCGGCAACGCCCGGATCGGCCCAGGACTTCACCGTCAACATCGGCGACCGCATCTTCTTCGACACGGATTCGTCCTCGATCCGCGCCGACGCGCAGACGACGCTTTCGCGACAGGCGCAGTGGCTGAACCAGTATAGGCAGTATGCCATCGTTATCGAAGGCCATGCCGACGAGCGCGGCACGCGCGAATACAATCTGGCGCTCGGCGCCCGCCGTGCCGCCGCCACCCGCGACTTCCTCGTTGCCAGGGGTGTTTCCGCCCAGCGCCTGAAGACCATTTCCTACGGCAAGGAGCGTCCGGTTGCGGTTTGCGACGACATCTCCTGCTGGTCGCAGAACCGCCGCGCCGTCACCACGATCAGCGGCGCCGGTTCTTGATCGGCAATTTCTGATCGGCAGAAATGCAACACATATGTGCGAAAGGCGGCCGCGGCCGCCTTTTTCATGTCCGGCGCCCGTATATGGGACTTGAAACAAAATTTGGCCGAAGTCCTGCGTCCTGCTAAGAGCCGAGGCGCCTGACGGTCCCACTCCGATCGGAAGGCATGCAACAGGCAAACAATTTCACGGCGAGAGGCACATGCATTTCAGATCGGTCTTGAGCGGCACGCTTGCGCTGCTGCTTGTATCAAGCGTCGCCGCACTTGGTGGCGGTACGGGGGCAAGCGGCAACGAGCAACAACCGCCGAAAGGCGGCTTTTCCTTACATTTGCCGAAGATCAATTTGCCCGGCGTTTTCGGCGAAAGAAAGAAACCGGATCAGGTTCAATTCGCCCAGGATGGCACCGGCACTACGGCGCTGGAGGAACAGCTGCGCCAGATGAACGGCAAGATTGAGGAGCTCAACTTCCAGGTGCTGCAGATGCAGGAGCAGATCCGCAAGCAGCAGGAAGACAATGAGTTCCGCTTCCAGCAGCTGGAAGGCGGGTCGCAAGGCGCGCAGCAACCGGCCGAGCAGAAGAAGTCGGACGCCACCACCAACACCGACAGCAGCGTCGCCGAGGCTCCGGCGACGCACGCGCCGGGCGATGCGGGCTCACCGCCCGCCGGCGACCAGAGCGGGGAGGTCATCGTCGAATCGCCGACGGGCGAACCCGGCACGGTGATCCCCGGCACGCCGCCGAAGACGTTCGGCACCATCACCGTCGACAAGAACGGCAATGTGATCGACGCCGACGGCAACACGCAGGCACATGCACCGGTGCAGAAC
>NZ_RZSX01001192.1:0-1502 GCF_004023105.1 Mesorhizobium sp. M5C.F.Ca.IN.020.32.2.1
GCAATGAGGACCCGGCGATACGCTTCGTGCGCTTTCGCCCGCCAAAGCTCGAACGCACGGCTGAAGGCGTCACGCTGTCGCTGCCGCATATCAGGCTCGACCGCGCCCTTCAGTTCCTGATCGGAGATCATCTGGCATGACCGCGCCCCGCAAGCCGGCGGCATTTCGCATCGAACCGGAAGCCCTGCCAAAAGAAAGGGCAGCCTTGCGCCAGCCTGACGCTCCATCGGCCAGAAAGCCGCGCACCGTGAAGGCTGATCTTGCCGTCGTCACTCCGGCGGAAATCGACGTTTTCGACGAGCCAGATATTATCGCCGCCGAACCGCCGCCGGCGACCGCGCCGCGTAAGCGTTCGATGCTCGGTGGCTTGTTGTTTGGCGCATTGGGCGTTCTAGTTTCGCTGGCCCTCGGCCTTTGGACCGACCAGCTGATTCGCGATCTGTTCGCGCGTGCCGAATGGCTGGGCTGGCTGGCTGCCGGCATGGCCGTGATCGCGCTGCTGGCGCTTCTGATCATCCTCGTCCGCGAATTCCTGGCGATCACCCGCCTCGCCGAGGTCGAAAAACTGCAGAAGCGGGCACTCGACGCCATTGCCCGCGACGATCCGAAGGCCGCTCGCGCCGTGGTCGACGAACTCTCGGCCTTCGTCGCGGCCAAGCCCGAAACCGCGGCCGGCAGACGCGCGCTGGCTGACCTGCGCGACGAGATCATCGACGGTGGCGATCTGGTGCGCCTGGCCGAGACCGAAATCCTCGGCCCTCTCGATGCGCGCGCCAAGGTGATGATCCTCGAAGCGGCAAAGCGCGTGTCGCTGGTGACGGCGGTCAGCCCTCGCGCTCTGGTCGACGTCGCCTATGTCGTGTTCGAAGCGGGCCGGCTGATTCGCCGCCTGTCGGAGCTTTATGGCGGCCGGCCGGGCACGCTGGGATTCTTCCGGCTGGCACGCAGCGTTCTCGCCCATTTGGCGGTGACCGGCTCGATCGCCGTCGGCGACAGTTTCGTGCAGCAGATCGTCGGCCATGGCCTCGCCGCCCGGCTCTCGGCCAAGCTTGGCGAAGGTGTCGTCAACGGCATGATGACGGCGCGCATCGGCATTGCTGCGATGGAGACCGCAAGGCCTCTGCCCTTCAGCGCCGCGAGGCGGCCCGGCATGGGCGATTTCCTGTCCGCGCTGACATCTTTTGCAACCAAAAAGCAGAAGGAAACATCCGCTTCCGACACGTGACAACCGTCCTACAGCACCGCACATCCTGGTGGCTCGCAAAGGACGCTGTAGCCCTTTGATTTAGCGCATGATCCCATCGCAAATCGCTTCCGATTTTCGGGGCCATGCGCTAGCGGTGACGAAGCATTAACCAATCTTGTTCATGGTCGGACGGGTTCCAAACCAGACTCTTTGTTGCCGGGTGTCGTCGATGAAAAGCGTGATCTTGTCTAGCGTCCTGCCCATGGCGGTCGTGGTTTCAACAATTGCCGGCATGGCCGAAAAGACCTTTGCAGCG
>NZ_RZSX01001193.1:0-1501 GCF_004023105.1 Mesorhizobium sp. M5C.F.Ca.IN.020.32.2.1
TCTCTGGAGACGCCGTCCGGCATGGTGACGCGGACGGTGCGAGCATCGCCGACGACGTGGAAGTTGGTGACGACCAGGCCGTCCGGCGTGATGACGAAGCCGGAGCCTTGGCCGCCGGCGCCACCGATGCGTTCGATACGGCAGACCGCGGGACCGATGCGGTCCACGGCATCTGCGACCGTTGCCGAATAATCATCAAGCAGCGCATCATCGAATTGCAATTGCTGGGCGGGGAGGGACATGGCAGGGCTCCGTGTCTTTAGAGCAAGATGAAGGATGCCTATATGTGCTGAGCGGCCGGATCGGGCGCGACCTGACCAGATGGCCAGTCCAACGCCCAACTAGCCGTCAGGCGAGTACCCACCAACGCGCTGCCGAGCGATATCTGGGTTAGAGCGACGAGCGCCCATTGGACGCTCAAAGTACGCTCTAAGACTTTGAGTTCTCGCATCGTGCTTTCCGAAAATCGATTCCGATTTTCGGGCCGATGCGATAAAAACCCAGGAGACCAACATGAGCGACTTCAATCTGAGCGCATTTTCCGACGCCATCGCCGATATCGCCGCCGCAGCGGCGCCGGCGACGGCGAGCTTCGCCACGCATCAGCGTCGCACCGCGACCGCCTTCCATTGGCGCGACGGCTATTTTATCGCTGCCGAGGAGGCGGTGGAGGCCGGCGAGGAGATCGAGCTGACGCTTTCTTCGGGCGACAAGGTGAAGGCTGAGTTGGTCGGCCGCGATCCATCCACTGGGACGGCCCTTCTGAAGCCGACCGGCGCGCCGGACGTGCCGTCGCTGGCCAAGGCAGGCACGGTGCGGCCGGGCCATCTCGCCATCGCCATCGGCAATAGCGACGGCGCGGGGCTCGCCGCATTCGGCACGGTCGGTGAGGTCGGTCCGGCTTGGCGCTCGATGCGCGGCGGCACGATCGACCGGCGCATCAATCTGGCCGTCAATGCCGGCGGCCGTTTCGAGGGCGGCCCGGTGCTCGACGCCAAGGGCGCACTGATCGGCATGCTGCTGTTCGGGCCGCGCCGGCGGGCGCTGGTCATGCCTTACGAGACGATCGAGCGGGCGGCAGCGACGCTGCGCGAGAAGGGCCATGTCGCGCGCGGCTATCTCGGCGCCGGCCTGCATCCAATCCGAAACGGCGACACGCACGGCGCGATGGTGATGAGCCTCGACGATAATGGCCCGGCGAAGGCCGCCGGCCTGCATCTTGGCGACATCATCGTGTCGTGGAACGGCGAAGCCGTGCATGGCCCGCGCGACCTGATCCGCAGGCTCGGGCCGGACAGCGCCGGCGCGTCGGTGACGCTCGGCGTGGCACGCGGCGGCGAACGGCGCGATGTCGTGCTGACTATCGGCGAAAAGCCGCTGAACTGAGAAGATCGATGGCAAGTCACGGTATCACGGGGCGGCGGCTGACGGTGCTGATCGCGCTTGATGACGCCGTACGTGCCGAACACCTGTCCACGGCCCTTGCCGCGACCGAGGATCT
>NZ_RZSX01001194.1:0-1499 GCF_004023105.1 Mesorhizobium sp. M5C.F.Ca.IN.020.32.2.1
CTCGCAGGGTTCGTCAATGCGAGCCGCCGACCCGAAGCGAACCTCGAGCCGGCGCAACTGCTTTCGTCCTAATTGCCGGACATTGCCTTCAGATTGGCGGCATAGGCGTCGACGTCGTCCTTGCCGATGATCTTGGTCGGGATGATGATCAGGCCGTTCTCCGGAATGCCCGATTTGTCGCCCTCGAGATAGGCGGCCATCAGCTTCATGCCCTGGTAGGCCCATTCGAAGGGCTGCTGCACCACGGTGGCGGCAACGGTGCCTTCCTTGACGCCGCCCAGCGTGATCGGATCGTCGTCGAAGCCGACAACCGTGATCTGGCCGAGCTTGCCGGCGTCGCGCAGCGCTTCATAGATGCGCGGCGTGTTGTAGGAATAGAAGCCGACCATGCAGGTGACGTCGGGGCTGGCGACCAGCGCGTCCTCGACGTTCTTCTTGGCGCGGGCCTGGTCGATGTCGTCGCCACGCACGTCGATCAGCTCGATCTTGGTGCCGGCGAGCCCTTCCTTCATGCCCTCGATGCGCTCCTTGGCATTATCGGCGCCGAGCAAGCCGACAAAGCCGAGGCATTTGCCGCCGTCGGGCATCGCCTTCTTGGCGATCTCGGCCGCCTGTTTGCCGGCATCGATGTTGGATGAGCCGATATAGGCGATACGCTTGGTCTGCGGCGCGTCGCTGTCGGTGGTGAACAGCGCCGTCTCCGAGGCGATCTTGTTGAGCCCGTCGGTCGAGGTCTTGGGATCGACGGCCGATACCATGATGGCCTTGACGCCGGCCGTCACCAGATCGTCCATCAGCCGCTGCTGAATGGCAACCGACGACTGCTCCGGATATTTGAGCTCCAGATTGTAGCCGGGCAGTTCGGCCTGCGCCTTCTTGACACCGGCTTCGGCCGCCTTCCAGAAATCGGAGGCGCCGTTGACGACGAAGGCCAGCGTCGGTTTATCCTGGGCACGGGCAATTGCAGTGATGGACAGACCGAGCGCCAAGGCCGCGGCGGCGATGGACGCATTTCGTATCGCAGATTTCATGTTCAACCTCCCATTTGATTCAGTCATTTTCGCTGATCTGAACTTGTCGAATGCGGCTTGGACGCCCCCTCCTTAAGGTGTGATGGCCGCGAAAGAACGGCACCATTCCAGCCGCGATTTGAACTCTAGAGACTCATTGGCAGTTCGTAAATAGTCGGATTTGTCTGACATTTCAGTAATTGCGCGGCGTTGCTCTGCGCCTGAGTGCCACCGATACCGCGCAGCACGCTTGCTTGCCGCCATGGCCCGTTCGGTCCCGAGCCGGGCATGACAAATCGACATTAGAATGCTCACGCCTATTAGTAAATAGTATTAGTCTCTGGTTGGAAACCTCTGGTGCCGCCGGCGAATGGCTGCCTGCCGTGTGAGAAGGGAGGCTCCGTTAAGCCGTCCAAAGGCCTTGGGTTGGGCCCAATTCCGAGAAATCGATCTTTCAGGACCGCCTATTGCTCTCCCGCACTGCTAGCC
>NZ_RZSX01001195.1:0-1498 GCF_004023105.1 Mesorhizobium sp. M5C.F.Ca.IN.020.32.2.1
GCCGCCAACACTAGAGCGGATGCGACGAACCAAACGCCTGAACGCCGGAGATTTCGCGAAAGCGGGCTGGTCTGCTCCATCATCGACTTTGCCCTCAAGTTTCGGGGTACTCGTGCCGTAATCGTAATACTGGTAATTCATATACTTATAGGCGTAATTGTAATCGAACTTGTTCACCGCAAACTTCGACATCGCGGCTCCCACCACGTTCGCGCCGGCAGCTCGCAGACGCTTCAACGCCGTCTTCGCCGACTTGCGTGTGACCTGATTGGTTGAAATGACCATCAATGTGCCCTCGGCAAGCCGGCTGAGGATGGGTGCATCTGAAAGGCCGACGACCGGCGGGGCATCGATGATGACAAGATCGAAGCGCTTGCCGAGATTGGTGATGATCAGCGCCATCTTCGGTGAAGAGAGCAGGTCCGCGGGGTTCGGCGGGATCGTTCCAGACGTCAGGACGGTCACATTAGGATATTTCGTCGCCCTGAAAATGCTTGCCAGATCCTCCTTGCGGACGGTGTTCGTCAGCAGATTGCTCAGTCCGATTGTGTTGTCGAGACCAAACAGCCGATGAAGATTGGGCTTTCGCAGATCGCCGTCGACAATCAGAACCCTTGCACCGAGCGCTGCAAAGTCCTGCCCGAGCTTGAACGAGGTGGTCGACTTGCCTTCCGACGGCTCCGAACTCGTGACCAGCAGCGATCGCGGCGCACCTTCGGCGCCGGAGAACTGCAACGAGGTTCGAAGCGAACGGTAGGCTTCCGACAATCCTGATTTCTGGTCGGTAATACTGGCTATGAGTTCCCGATCATCGACTAGCGGCAAGATGCCGAGCATCGCCAATCCCAACTCCTTCTCGATCTGCTCAGGGTTGGTGAAGGTGTTGTTCAACAGCTCGATCACGTAAATAATTGACGCGCTCAGAGCCATGAAGAGGCCAAGCGCCATCGCAAGATTGATGCTCAGGCGCGGAGAATAAGGGCTACCAGGCTGCGTCGCGAAATCAACGATTGCGGCGTTTTGAGACTTGAGCTCGGAGCTGACGCCAACTTCGTTCAGCTTGGCGATAAGATTATCATACTGCGATCTATTCGAATCAACCTCGCGCTTCAGGATCGTATATTTGATGTTTTTGTCGTTGAAGATAACTTGTTGCTTTTCCATCTCGGCGAGTTTGGACCTAAGGTCGGCCTCCTTGTTCTGAGCCTCCTGGTATTTCTGCCGCAACGAATCGGTTATAGTCAAAACGCCATTGTTATAAAGCCGTTGCAGCTCCTTGATCTGCGCCTGAAGCTGCTGCATCTCTGGGAAGCCAGGCTTCAATATGCCTAATTTCTGCTGGTACTGGCTGGTCAAATCCGCCAGTTTATCGGTGATCTTCTGCAGGCCTTCGCTTTCCAGGACGGGACCAAGGCTCGCCCCGCGACCTTTGTCTATCTGGTCCACCATTCGTCCGGCATCGAGACGTTCCTGGATTGCTGTCGCGAGCGCCGTGTTC
>NZ_RZSX01001196.1:0-1497 GCF_004023105.1 Mesorhizobium sp. M5C.F.Ca.IN.020.32.2.1
GGAAGAGGGTTGTATCCTTTATCTCCGTTACACCGCAAAGGACACAGCTGCCGCCATTACTTCCTTGAAAAAAGCAACCGAATTTGATCCCGAATATGGGCGCGCTTATGCCGCCCTGGCGCTGGCCTACTTCCGCGTCGTTGAGTCACTCTGGGGTAAAGAACTCGGTAGGGACGAACCATATTTCTGGTGGGGAGCTCACGATTACGCAGAGCTGGCCAAGAAATATCCAACGTCACTGTCTTATACAGTCGAGGCATTGCGGGACGTTTTTCAAGGCCTGGCCGAAGACGCACGCAGGAATGCCGGTCGAGCGATTGCATTGGACCCCAACGACCCCGAGGCACATATCGCAACGGCTTGGGCGCTGACGATCTCAGGCGAACCTGCAGAGGCGCTGAATTTCGTCGCGACCGCCATGCGGCTCAACCCGAACTATCCAAGCCACTACGTTCTCGCGCGTGGATTGGCGCTTTTTGCAATGGGCGATCTGAAACAAGCGGCTGACGTGTTCGGAGAAGGCGTCAGGCGAAACCCAGACGCAACTGCGCTCTTTCTACCTTTCAGTTCCGTGCTGGCGCAGCTCGGTCGCCGGGAAGAAGCGAGACAAATACTCCTGAAGTTCCGACCGGGTTTAGACCAGAAAGGGCTCGAAAACCTTCCCGACACCTTACACCTCTCGTTCAAATGGGATTATGAACACGCAAGCGTCCGGGAGCGCCTGAACGACGGTGTCCGTATCGCTGCGCTGCCGCTGGACGTCACCGTGACGAGCCTGGAAGCGGAGCTTGAGACCGGCAATCCCTTTTCCCAGCAGTATGCAGCAAAGCGACTGGGCTGGTTTGGACCAGCGGCATTACAAGCCGTTCCGGCTTTGGTTGAAGCGCTCAAGATTGAGTATCTCCGCCGGGAGGCCATCGAGGCGCTGGGCAAGATCGGGCCTCCGGCACAAGCTGCGATACCTGCGCTCGTGGCACTCCAGAATGAAGCTCTGGTTGGCATTTACGCAAAGGACGCGTTGTCCAAGATCAGAGGCAATTGATGGACCCTGGACGCGCGCCACGGATTTCCGCTTGTGGCCCAACTCCGACCTGCTGCGATGTCCGCTCCGAAGCCGCTGTTGGGGGACAAGGAGACATCAAACGCGTCCGGTCCGCCATCCCAGTTTATGAGTACGCGGCCTAGGCGAACCACCAGCGTTCGGCGATCTTCTGCCCGTCCATCGGCCAGTTCGAGGCCACCTCGCCATGGGCGAGAGCCGTGGTGTGGGCATCGACATAGGAGTTGAAGACCAGGTTCACCAGCCCGCCGTCGTCATGCAGCAATTGCTGCATTTCGGCATACATGCCGGCACGCTTGGTATCGTCGGTCTCCGAGCGGGCGGCGACGAGCAGCTCATTAAAGCGCGGATTTTTCCAGAACGTTTCGTTCCACACCGCTTCCGCCGCATAGGCGGTGGTGAACATCCAGTCGCACGTCGGCCGGCCGGCCCAGTAA
>NZ_RZSX01001197.1:0-1497 GCF_004023105.1 Mesorhizobium sp. M5C.F.Ca.IN.020.32.2.1
GGCAGGCAGGTCTATATCAACGGGCAGACGGCCGGCGACGTCACCGCGCATCCAGCCTTCCGTCAGACGATCCGGTCGGTCGGCATGCTCTACGACTTCCAGGCGCGGCCGGATAACCGGGCGCTGATGACCTTTGAAGTTCCCGAAAGCGGCGGGCAGCGGGCCAATCGCATCTGGCAGTTGCCGCGCAGCCATGCCGAGCTCGTCGAACGCCGCACGGCGCTGGAAGCCTGGACGGAGCTTCATTATGGCTTTCTTGGCCGCGCCCCAGACCATGTCGCCTCCTGCATTTCCGGCATGTTCATGGGGATCGAGGTCTTCGAGGCCTATGACAAGACGCGAGCCGCGGCCCTCGCCGATTATTACCGCTACGCCCGGGACAACGAACTGTATCTCACCTACGTCATCATCAATCCACAGGCCGACCGCTCGAAGTCCGCGGGTGAGCAGCAAGACCGCTTCCTCACCGCCGGCGTCGTCGACCAGGACGCAGCAGGCCTGACAATCCGCGGCGCCAAGATGCTGGCGACCGGCGGCATCATGGCAAACGAGGTGTTCGTCACCTGCATCCAGCCGCTGCGTGAGGGCGACGAGCCCTATGCTGTGTCCTTCGCCGTGCCGATGAATGCCGGCGGGCTAAAGATCCTGTCGCGCAAATCCTACGAGGAGAGCGCCGCCAGTGTCTTCGATAATCCACTGGCCAGCCGCTTCGACGAGAACGATGCCGTGCTCTACTTCGACAATGTGAAAGTTCCCTGGGAGCGCGTCTTCATCAACGGGGACATCGCCATGTGCCAACGGCAGTTCCATGCCACGCCGGCGCATGTCTTCCAGAACTACCAGGCGCAGATCCGCCTGATGGTGAAGATGCGCTTCCTTGTCGGCATCGCCCGGCGCATCGCCGAGACCAACGGCGTCATTAACTTTCCGCAGGTGCGCGAGATGCTGGGAGTGCTTGCAGCGCAGAACACCATGGTCGACGCGTTGGTACACGCCATGGAGGTGAAGGGCCGCATGCTTGGCGCGTATTTCGTGCCCGACGCCCATACGCTCTATTCGGCTCAGGTGCTGACGCAGCAACTCTATGCCGGGGTAATCCTCGCCTTGCGTGACCTGGCGGGCGGCGGGCTGATCATGCTGCCGTCTTCAGTCCAGGATTTCGCCGATCCGGAGCTGTGCAGTCTGATCGAAAAGACACAGCAATCGCCGGTCAGTTCGTCGAAGGGCCGGGTAAAATTCTTCAAGCTGGCCTGGGATGCGATCGGCTCAGAGTTCGCCTCGCGCCACACGCAATACGAGATGTTCTATGCCGGCGCCACCTTCGTGACTAAGGGGCACAGCTTCCGCACCTTCGACTGGGACCGCTGCACGCAGCTCGTCGACCACATGCTTGACAGCTATTCGCTGGACGACGAGGTCGACCGTGCCGCTCCGGTTGCCGCTTGAGGTTTGCCATGCCGATCCGAAAGGAACACACGGAATTTCACACGATCGACA
>NZ_RZSX01001198.1:0-1486 GCF_004023105.1 Mesorhizobium sp. M5C.F.Ca.IN.020.32.2.1
GGCGGCCGGCGATGTCAAGGACAATCCCCTCGCCTTCCAGCACGGCCAAGGTTCGATCCACTTCGGCAAACCCGGAGAATGGCCCACCGCTTTCGACGCGCGCCATGGAGATGCGCCAGTCGAAATCGTCGAGCGCAGCACCTGCGGGCGAGACTGCGATTTCCGTGGTCACCCCGCCGCCGTTCTTCCACGGCATAGACCGGTATTCGGCTGCCCGGAGAATGCGCAAGGCGCGGTTCAGCCGAGGATGCCTGGCAGGTTGAGCTGGTGCTCCCTGGCACAGTCGATGGCGAGATCATAGCCGGCATCGGCGTGGCGCATGACGCCGGTTGCGGGGTCGTTCCACAGCACCCGCTCCAGGCGTTTGGCCGCTTCGCGCGTGCCATCGGCGACGATAGCCATGCCGGCATGCTGCGAAAAACCCATGCCGACGCCACCGCCATGGTGCAGCGACACCCAGGTTGCGCCGGAGGCGGTGTTGAGCAGCGCATTGAGCAGCGGCCAGTCGGACACGGCGTCCGAGCCATCCTTCATCGATTCCGTCTCGCGGTTCGGCGATGCAACCGAGCCGGAATCGAGATGATCGCGGCCGATGACCACCGGCGCCTTGAGCTCGCCCTTCGCCACCATTTCGTTGAAGTCGAGGCCGAGCCGGTGGCGATCGCCGAGACCGACCCAGCAGATGCGCGCCGGCAGGCCCTGGAAGGCGATACGCTCGCGCGCCATGTCGAGCCAGTTGTGCAGGTGGGTGTTGCCGGGCGTCAATTCGCGCACCTTGGCATCTGTCTTGTAGATGTCCTCGGGCTCGCCGGAGAGGGCTGCCGAGCGAAACGGGCCGATGCCGCGACAAAACAGCGGTCGGATATAGGCCGGCACGAAACCCGGGAAGGCAAAGGCGTTCTCGAATCCTTCCTCCTTCGCCACCTGACGGATGTTGTTGCCGTAATCAAGCGTCGGCACGCCGGCGTTCCAGAACGCCACCATCGCCTCGACATGTTCGCGCATCGACGCGCGCGCCGCCTTCTCGACCGCCTTCGGGTCGCTGGTGCGCTTCTCGCGCCATTCGGCGAGCGACCAGCCCTTGGGCAGATAGCCGTTGAGCGGATCATGCGCCGACGTCTGGTCGGTGACCATATCGGGGCGCACGCCACGCCGCACCAGTTCCGGCACGATGTCGGCGGTGTTGCCGACCAGGCCGACCGATTTCGCCTCGCCGGCCCTGGTCCAGCGCTCGATCTTTTCCAGCGCCTCGTCGAGCCTGTCGGCGCGCTCGTCGACATAGCGGGTGCGCAGTCTGAAATCGATACGGTCGGGATCGCATTCGATCGCCAGGCAGCAGGCGCCGGCCATGACCGCAGCCAGCGGCTGGGCGCCGCCCATGCCGCCGAGGCCGCCAGTCAGGATCCATTTGCCCCTGAGGTTGCCGCCGTAATGCTGGCGGCCTCGGCGGCATGGGCGGCGCCCAGCCGCTGGCTGCGGTCATGGC
>NZ_RZSX01001199.1:0-1485 GCF_004023105.1 Mesorhizobium sp. M5C.F.Ca.IN.020.32.2.1
ATCATCGGTGTACGGCCCTGGCCGCCGCCAACATAGACGGCAAAACCGAGTTCGCCGGCAGCGTTCTTCTTCAAATGAAGGCCGATGTCATGCGTCTGGATGGCGGCGCGGTCGCGCTCGGCGCCGGTCACTGCAATCTTGAATTTTCTCGGCAGGAACGAGAACTCCGGATGCACCGACGACCATTGGCGCAAGATTTCCGCATAAGGACGCGGATCGGCCACCTCGTCGGCGGCGGCACCGGCGAAGTGGTCTGCGGTGACGTTGCGGATGCAGTTGCCGCTGGTCTGGATGGCGTGCATTTCGACGCTCGCCAGATCGGCCAGGATCGCCGGAATATCCGACAGCGCCGGCCAGTTGAACTGGATGTTCTGGCGCGTCGTGAAGTGGCCGTAGCCCTTGTCGTATTTGCGTGCGATGTGGCCGAGCATGCGCAGCTGCTTGCTGTTCAGCGTGCCGTAAGGCACCGCGATGCGCAGCATGTAAGCGTGCAACTGCAGGTAGACGCCGTTCATCAGCCTCAGCGGCCGGAACTGATCCTCGGTGATCTCGCCGGCAAGCCGCCGCGTGACCTGATCGCTGAACTCGGCGACGCGGGCCTGGACGAAATCGTGATCGAACTCATCGTAACGGTACATGTCTGGTCTTTCCGGGCGCGTCCGCCCGTTTCATCAAATTTGTCGTTTACGCCGCCCGGGCGGCTACCGGTCGGGCCTGCTTGCCCAGATCATTGCGATTGGTCGGGCCGGCGGCGCGGATCTTTTCACGCAGCCGGACCGGCTCGACCACACCATTGGCGACGGTCACGTCGATCAGATTGACGTCGACCACTTCATTGTTGGCATAGGCCGTGGCGCCGATCGCCTCCAGCCGGTCTTCAGCCGCCTTGTCATGGGCGACTTCGGCATGGTCGATGATCTCGGCCCAGCCGCCGTTGGCGTACCAGACGGCTTCGCCGTCGGTCAGGCGGTTTGCGGTCAGAACTTTCATCGTTCGGCTCCTTCGGCGGCTGTTTGGGCCGCGCCTTCATGCCTGTGTGCCGCGAGCGGCTCGGAACGTTCAAAGTTGGCGCCGGCGACTGCATCGCCGATGATCGTCATGACTGGGCCGACAAGGTCGGCGCGGACCTCCAGCGACGGCAGGTCGGCGAGCGTGCCGTGGAACCGGCGGCGGTTGGCAAGGCTGGCATTCTCGACCACGGCGACCGCCGTATCCGGCGACAGGCCGGCCTCGATCAGCCGGCCGGCAACTTCGGCCGCGACCGAGCGGCCCATATAGACGGCGACCGTGGCGCCGGAAATGGCGAGCTTGGCCCAGTCAGGCAGCGAATTTCCCTTGAGGTCGTGGCCGGTGGTGAACACCATCGACGACGACACGCCGCGCAGCGTCAGCGGCAGCTCAAAATCGGCGGCGGCGGCGAAGGCCGCGGTGACGCCCGGAACCACCTCATAAGCGATGCCGGCATCGCGCAGCGATGCCATTTCC
>NZ_RZSX01000119.1:0-10356 GCF_004023105.1 Mesorhizobium sp. M5C.F.Ca.IN.020.32.2.1
TGATGGCGGGAAGGTCGGCTTCGGTCAGCTCGGCGGTCTTCTTGCCGATTGCCAGTGCGGCCATGCCAATGACCGGCAGATAGTAGTCGTAGATGGCGATCTTGCCCTTGTACTTATCGCTGGTCAGCGCAGCCATCGACTGCATGTCGGCCGGATCGACCTTGGTCTTGTTGTAGCCGATCGTGTTGTAGCCGAATTTTTCGGTGATGGCGTAGCGCTTGCCGTCGACCACGGTGGAGCTGTCCATCTTCACCTGGGGAAAGAGGTCGGCCAGCGGCAGTTTATCTTCCGGCAACGGCTCGAACAGGCTTTTTTCGACGCCGCGCGGTACGTCGATGCTGTCGATCACCATCACATCCCAGTCGCCGGGCTGCGACTGTTCGACGATCGCCAAGCCGGCGCCGGTGCCTTCGAACTCCTTGACATTGACCTTGACGCCGTTGGCCTCCTCGAAGGGCTGCAGCAGTGCCGGATCGGCGTGATCGCACCAGATCAAGGCATTGAGATCGGCTGCCTGGGCGAGGCTGCCCGTCGCCAGCAGCAGTGCTGTCGCAGCACACGCGGCGTGAAAACGGCTCTTCAGGACGGAAAGCGGGTTCTTGGTAGTTGGATTCGTAGCCTTCAGATTGATGGACATCGAGTGTTCTCCCTTGCCTTTTTGGCTTCTGGCAAAAAATTGAACCAATTCTAAAATTGAGTCAATTCTGTTTTTATGGCAAATAGCAGATATGAGCGGATTGCGGGCAAGGCAAAAGGCGGATCGGCACCGCCGCATCATCGAGGCGGCCGCGGAGCTTTTCCGCGATGCCGGCTACGAAGGCGCCAAGATCGAGACCATCGCCGCGCAGGCCGAGGTCTCGGTCGGCACGATCTACAACTATTACCAGAACAAGGGCGACATCCTCGGCGCCATCGTTTCGATGGAGGTCAACGAGGTGCTCAATGCCGGGCAAGGCGTCGTCGCCAACCCGCCGGCCAATGTCGGCGATGCGCTGGACACGCTGCTCGGCATCTATATCGAGCATTCACTGCATTATCTCAGCAAGGAGATGTGGCGGCAGGCGATGGCGATCTCGACGCAACTGCCCGACAGCCCGTTCGGCCAGGCTTATACCGCGCTTGACCGGGCACTGACCGAGCAGATCCGCGCGCTGATCGCGAGGCTACAGGCGCTCGGCCTGGTACGCCGCGATATCGACGGGCAGGCCTTGGGCGAGCTGGTGTTTAACAACATGAACATGATGTTCATCGAGTTCGTGAAGCGTGATGAGGCGAGGATCGCCGAATTGCGGGCGGCAATACGAAGGCAGAACCGGATTTTGGTGGCGGCGATTGCGGTTTGAAGCGGGTGACCGCCTCAGGACCAGTCAGGAAGAACGGATTTCTGGCCAAAGGCACCGGTTCATAGAGTCGCCCTCTTGAGCTGTTCAAAAAAGACGATACACCCTAAGATTGTGAAAAGGGGGAGGGCTAAATGGGTGTTTCGATCTGGCACTGGGCAATACTGTTTCTGCTGATTAGCGTGCCTGTCTTTGTCGCTGTTCTGTCTGCGACCAAACCCTCACAGAATCCAGCGGGCATTGTGGGGTTTGGAGGCTGGCTAATGCTGCTTGCGATCCTTCAGGCTTTATCCAAGCTGGGCGCACTCGTCGCATTGGGTTCGTCGAGTGACGGCTACCAACAACTCATGGCGCTGCCAAATGGCAGCCTGGCGGTCTTCGGCGAGGTTGTCCTCTTGCTGGCGTTTCTAGTGCTCCAGGTGGTTGTGTTCGTTGCAATGCTGCGGCGGAGATATCGCTTCAAGCAGCTATTCCTATACCAGTGGTTTGCAATACCAATTGTGTTTATTCTGGATACGGTGTGGATTTCGGCGGTTCTTGGCGTCCCGATGAGCCAAATGCTCGCGGGCGGTGCACTAGCAGCGCCCATAGTCTCTTTTGTACTGACCGGGATTTGGATCGCCTACGCCTACAAGTCAGTCAGGGTGAGGAACACGTTCACCAAGACGGTCGCATCTGGTCAAGTCGCGAGCGTGTCATAGAGGCGATAAGGCGCCTGCCACTCAGGCGCTGAATTCCCATCAACATTTAGCACGATCGGCAATTCTACCGGGCATGCTTGGGTGGCCGCGCACGGGGAAACGGCACGAGGGTCAATGGCGCCTTGCGGAATTCCGCGATGGCTATTTCCTCGATCAGGGAATCCAGAGCCTCGCTGACGCGCTGGCTCGTTTCGTCCATGCCGCAGAGCCGGTTTTGGGCACACTCCAAGAGCTCGCGCGCAGCGGCGAAGTCGCTTCGCATGACATCACCCATTTGGTTTTAACCCGCCGCCCTGACATTGTCGACGCGCCAAATTGAGCGATTGCTAATATACACAGGGGCATTTTAATCGAATGGCATTAGAATGGCCGGCCAGCAGGAGATGCCGGCCGGCCAGCATCGCCCTGTTGCATCAGTTGGTTCGACTGAACTTTTCAGATGCCCCGGACGCTATCTGGAGAGGTTCGGGGTTTTGCGTTGCAGAACGCAAAGATTAGTCCTGATACGATCTTGGCCGGCTTAGAAATTCTCTCGCGGCGGCAATTTGGCGTCGATGCTCGCGCAGGAAGGTCAGGCTGAAACAGATCGAAAAGGCCAGTCCTGAAAGGACTATAGTTGCTTGCGAGGTCGGATCGGGATCGGGAATCATCAGGAAGCGGAAACCGAACGCCAACGCGAGGGCAACAAGGCTGCCATACATGCCACCAATAAAGGGGGCGATCGTGCGTTTCTGCTCCAACAGAGACTCCTATGGTTTCCACTAGGAAATATAAGCGTTGGAACTGATATGCTACGGTCCCAACCTGTGGAAATCGGGGATGAGCAGATATCGACCGCCTGAAGCAACGCGCGCCCGCCGGTGCCGCTGTACCGTCGCGCTATGCCGTGCAGCGCGCGATCATGCCCTTATGGACACGGGTTGGGTTGTACGCACCTTCCAAGCGGGGAAGGGCAAAGGCGCCAGCCGCTATGTTTCCCGTCATCAACGTCCTGGAATTGGCAACCCAAGGCAAATTTCCGCACCGGCCCACGATACCGGGCCAGTTGATGAGCAGGATGAACCGGCTCACGTCAATGGGCCATCAGCGGCCCACGACGCCAGAGAGGGCGAGAAAGAGACATACGGGCACAGCATGGCGAGGGACAAGTTTGCCGAGATGCTTCGCCAACTCGGCGTGAACGATGAGGGTGAAATCGAATTTCGCCGTGTTTTAGTCGATTTCTGGACTGGCAAAGATGTGGAGGAATCGAGAGGTGGTGCCGATACCCCGACGAGTTGAACGACAATCTCCGTCGCGAAAATGATGACAACGACGCCATTCGCTCTCTGCATTGGAAGGAAGCAGCATGAAGGCCAGACATAGTGACAGAAGGGAGCATCAATGGCAGCAACCGTACCCAGCAACAGCGACCGACCATTCCGCGGTAAGCGCCTATCGTGGGGCGAATTCTACACCCTGCGGCCAGACCTCGAGCCGGTGAATGACAATGCCGATCAAGACCCTCTGCGCCGCCTCGGTGCGCCGGGCACGTCGTCTGATGTCTCCTCGAGTATCTCGCGCCCGTAGCGGTAAACGAGATAGCCGATTAGCCCTAATAGCAGCAACCTGAACATCGATCGGTCTCCTTCTCTGGAGACAATCAACGCGGTCAGTCAATGACGGTTCCGCCATGACGCGGGGGGCCTAGCGCAACGCCTTTTTTAAAAACCGCTCCGGGCCCATCGCGCACATTTTTCCCATTGAAAATATGGGGGTCACACAACGGCCAGACCGCGCGTACCTTTAGAAAAGCCAACATGACGGGCTATTCGCTTAAGCATCCTGAGCGTTCCCGGACGGGCAGCAATCAACCACCAGAATATGCCGACCCAATTGGGGATCCGCTCTATTTGGTTAGATCCAGAGCAAGAGGCCTGGTGGGAGTTTGCGGATTCCTTGCCATGGTTGAACCGATCGCACAGGGGCATTCTCTCGATTGCCTCCCTTCTGGCCGGGCGATTGACACGCGGCGATCTCGGGACCAGTCGCATAAAATCGTTACGGCTTTGCCTCGGCTCAGTGGGTGCCACGCCCGCCGATTTTTGCAAACTGGAGTGGTCACCGCCGCTCGAGGACGATGATGATGACGAGGCGGCGGCGTTCTTCAGGTAGGGGCTATCCATATGCCGCTGCCTGACCACAGGAGCGGTTCCGCAAGTCAGCGCTAACGGTCGGCAAGATGCTGGCCATGGGTCATCAGGCGACCATTCTTTGCGTGACAACAAGTTGCCATCATGAGAGCCGGCTTACTCTGGTGGCGCTTGGCCACCACATTGGACAACCTACAGAAAGCTCACCACTAGAGCCTGTTCCATCCCGATGCCATCGGGATGGAACTCCATCGCTTTTGTTTGACTCCGAAAACCGGGCTCCCGCTTTGGGGTGCCGTATCCAGTCCTTGTTTGGCCACGACAGCCCCTCGCGGGATGTTATTTCCCCGCGTAGGTCCTTCAGGTCACATAGAATGAGGCTGCGGTGAGCGAGAGATGTGGGGAAAGCGTGGCGAACTGTGTTTGAGATGCGCCGCCGGCCCCGTCGCTGTCGAAGGAGAGCGCTCCAGTCGAACTGTTGTAGATGATGTGGTCGGAACTGTCATGCGCGGCTGTACCAGCAAAGAAAGCCGCGGATGGAAGCCCTCCCAAATGAAGCCCGGCAAAAATGGCGTCGTCGAGGTGGATCTTGTCCTGGTTGAAGTCGGTTATCCTGTCGACATTGCCGTTACCAAGGGCGCTATTGAAGACGAAAGTGTCGTTGCCGCCAAAGCCGCTCAACTTATCGGCACCGCCGCGGCCGTTGATGACGTTGGCGCCGGCATTGCCCTGGATGGTTTGGGCCAACCCGTTGCCGGTCAGGTTGATTGCCGTGGTGCCGGCGTCCTTTGTGGTGCCAAGGACTTCAATCGACAAGCCGGCCGAGAGAGCATAGCTCACGGAAGTCCACACCCTGTCTTGACCTTGGCCAGAGGACTCGACCACCTTGTCGCCGGCATTATCGACGTAGTAGTCATCGTTGCCGCCATAGCCGATCATCGTGTGGGCGCCGGTTTCCCGAAGTACATCGGCGCCGCTGGTGCCGTACAAAGTGCCATCGCTGGTGCCGCCGGGAGGAAGGACAGTCCCGGTCCCAGACCCAGTCTCGGTCCCGATCGCGCCAGTGGTTGGGGGAGTGACGTTGGCACCTGTAACGGTGTCGCCGCTGCCTGCCTTCTGATACAGCTGGATCTCATCGATTTGCATCTGCATCGACGAGGGAGTCGAACTATTGAGAGCCGTGTGCCATCCGGCCGCGTTCGAATTCGCGACCTGATTGCTCATGATCAGCTCCATCGGTTGATTGGGAATCTGCGCCTGTGCGCTGGTCACTTGCGCCATCTGCTTCCCGTCGAGATACCAGGTGATCGACTTACCAGGATCCCAGTTGATGCCGTATGTGTGGAAGCCGGCCGTGAGGTCGACGCCGCTGTCGACCACGCCACCGGTTACCCCTGACGGCCCGTGGAGGTGGTAGGAGAACGCTTGGTTTGCCGGTCCCGAACCGGTGAATCCACCCTCCTGTATATCGATCTCAAAATTGTCGCCGCTGCTGCCGGCGCCTTTGCCGGGCATCAGCCAGAGGGCTGGCCAAGCGCCGTCGCCGCTCGGCGCCTTCATGCTGATCTGAAGGTAGCCGCCATTGAATTCGAAGTTGCCATAGCTGCTGACGACGCCGGACGTGACAGGGAATGTATATGCCGACCCCTGAGCCACGCCGTTGACGGGCTGTTTAATTGCCGTGAGATTCAACAGCCCGTTGCCCACCTTATCTTGGCTCGGCATATTGTATTCGGCATTAAACCGGTTGCCCATCCCACTTCCGCCCGATCCATTGCTGTCCCACGGCCAGCCGTTGGCGGCATTGCTGGTGATGTAGGTATGCCAATCGCTGTCGAGTGCCGTACCGGAGAAGTTATCCTCGAAGACGAGGTCGCTAGAGGCAAAGCCTGTGGGTGCGGAAAGAGCCATTCCGTGATCCTTCTTTGGCGTTGAAAACAGGAATTCCACGCCGCGCATCGCCAAGGCGCGCGACATATCGCATGCCCGCTATTGGGCACCGCGAACGGATTTCAAAGTAGCGGAGATTTGGAAATCCTCGCCCCGACATTATTGTCGAGCGAGCTTAACGCTGAACTCGCCATCGAAGGTGAGTTGTCGACGGGAATGCCCATCAGGCCCTCCCTTGAATCGGTGGGCGCGCGCGCAAGGTGTTCAACGGTTCGAGCCGCAGCCGAATTGAAGTCGAGCGCAGCTCTTTGGCGGAGGCACCGCCAAGCTTGCCGTTCAGTAAAAGCACGGTAAATCCTTAGTTAGTTGCGTTTTTCTTGTTTTCATTCCACCCGCGCCCTAAGTAAAACGCAGGCATTTCCGCTCTATGATTTATACACATTCTTGTACCACGTGAATGGATCATTCGTGGACGATGTACGCAAGCCAAGCGACCATTTGCGGCGAGAATGAGGCTAGGCGAAAACTTATTAACAGCTTCTAATATATCCGGTGCGTCGAACAACCACACCGAAACAGCCTTCCGGACGTCCTTCGAAAACCGTGTCCGTCGGTTAAAATGTCGCTGTTTTGGGGGCCTGTGGTTCGAGAGGGTCGTTCGCATAGAGGTCGTCGAAAAGCACGGCCGGGCTGCGTGGCGGATGGGCCGTCGGGCCTGGGCCGGAGCTGCCGGCCCGGATGTTCGACCGGCCATTTGCGCGGCCGATGCGCCGGCCCAGGTCCGCTGTTGCGGTTCGACTAAGCTCCAGTCTCTACACGTGTTGCTGAGCGACGTCGCCGGCGGCACGGCGGCGATGTCCGCATCATCCGTTTTCAATGATCGAAGGTGGAAGGCTGGCACCGTTATCGAGCGTACCCTACAGCACCGGACAGGCTGTTCAATCGCAACGCATCGAACAGCGCCAAAACCTGCAACCGCATCCAAGGGAAGTACGATCGCTTACGCGGCTTGTTGAAATGGCTAATACATGGCCCTAGGCGCAGGGAGCTTTCTCGCCGCAGGACGGCCCCGAATTCGAACCGCGCAACCAGTCGCCAAGGCTCCACCTCGTGGCGAAGTGCCAACCGGTTAGCGTGCTCTTTCGCTGCATCGTCATCTATGCAGGCTAGGTTGCGCACCCATGAATTGGCCGTGTTCCTTCAGAATGCAGACCCGATAATGCGGCATCGCTTGTCCCTGATCGGCGACAACATTCTACCAGCAGCGTCGCTGTGGAACGCGAAGAGTTTGGTTCTTTCTTATGAGCTACCTCAGATGGGCCGCGTGCTTTAAGGTGCCCCCCGGAACTTCGCAGCCGGCGGCTTGACGGCATCGAGAGTGTCGTTACATTTGTAATGATTAGGTTTTGTTTTTATCCGGTTGCGCCCACTTTCTGAGGTGCGCGGTTCGCACCTTGCGTGCAGCCCGGGGCAAGGGAGGAACTCTAGAACTCTGGAGCGACCTCAAGGCGGGCCGGTGCCGACCTAAGATTCGTTCATTCCCAAAATGTGAAGTTCGATCAACAGGGACGACTTAGGATTCCCGTTCTGGAGCTGGCCTTAGGGCCATGCAGAGAGCTGGTTGTTTTCATTTAAAGTCACAAGCAATTATTAGGTCGAAGCATTCGAAGAGGCAACTTAATCTGGCTCAAGCACACTGAGATGGGCAGAGATGATGTCAAGTAATGACCTCTATACCGGAAAAGGTTATGCCGCTGCCAATCCGACCTGGCATGACGAAGACGGCGGTGTCAAGGCCGCCAGCATCGCCAAGATCGTGCGCGCCAACAATATCAGTTGCCAGAAAATCGTCGACACAGGTTGCGGGACGGGAGGCGTTCTGAAAGCCCTCCTTCAGCACGATATCTTCCGTGACTCAACGGCCATCGGCTACGATATCGCTCCCTATGCTATAAATTTGGCCAAACAGCGAGAAAGAAACAACCTAAGCTTTCACTGCAGTGACTTCCTGCAAACCAACGAAAATTACGATCTTCTTTTGTGCATCGATGTTTTCGAGCACGTCGATGACTATATGGGCTTTCTTCGAAGGCTCAGAGGACGTTCGAAATACTATGCATTTCATATTCCTCTCGACATTAGTATCGTCGGCCTTCTGCGCGGTCAGCACCTTAAGCAACGCAAGGAGGTCGGTCACCTGCATTACTTTGATCAGGCAACAGCTCTAGCGACTCTGCGCGACACGGGCTTCAAGATTATTGACGCACAGTACACTAGGACGGCGGAAGATATCCTGCAGATCCATCCCGAATGGCGAACCACGACAGCCATCCTCGGTAACGCCGCGCGGCGCATTGTCCGGACTGTTGCCGGAGAGGACCTGTCGGTGCGCTTACTCGGCGGCGCCTCACTGATGGTCCTCACTAGCTGAGGTGGTGTTAGGCGCGCGTCAGAACAACCGACTCCAAGTGGCGGCAAGGGAGATGTTTGATCCCAGGCTTTGATGGGGCATCCTTGTGTTCCGAATCAAAGGATGCGCTTTGGGCCAGGTTCTGCATGGGAGCGCCACGACGACAGAGGCGGTCCGTCGAGCGATACAGCATAGTCAAGAGAGCCTGAGGACGCTGGCCAGGCGCTACGAGATCAACCAAAAGACCGTGACGAAGTGGAAGACGCGGACTTCGGTCGCCGATCTTCCGACTGGTCCGAAAGCGCCGCGATCGACGGTGCTCTCGGTCGAGGAGGAGGCGGTCATGGTCGCTTTCAGGCGCTATACATTGCTACCGCTGGATGATTGCCTCTATGCGCTCCAGCCGACCATCCCCCATTTGACACGATCTTCATTGCACCGCTGTCTGCAGCGCCACGGCATCAGCCGCCCGCCTGCCGGAATATCGAACGCGACAAGCCGGCGAAGAAGAAGTTCAAGAGCTACCCGAGAGGTTACTTCCACATCGACATTGCCGAGGTGAGGACCCAACAGGGCAAGCTGGACATGTTCGTCGCCATCGACCGCACCTCGCAGTTCGCCTTCGTCGAACTGCACGAGAAGGCCACCACCGCCATCTCGAGAGGCTTCCTGCTGCGGCTGATCGCGGCCGTCCCTTACAAGATCCACACCGTGCTCACCGACGGCATTCAGTTCACCACCCCCGGCGCCGGAGGGTCGGCAGTGCCGCTGATCAAGGAGACGATCGCAAACGGCGAACGCTTCTGGGCCATGCCTTCGAACTGGCCTGCGCCAGGAACGCTTCTACTACGAGAAACACGACCAACTCCGCCGGCATCTCGCCGACTTCATCGCGGCCTACAACTCGGCCGAAGACTCAAGGCCCTCAAGGGTCTCACACCCTACGAGTTCATCTGTAAGTCATGGGCCACTCAGCCCGAGCGCTTCACACTCAATCCGCTCCACCAGATGCCGGGACTAAACATCTAGGGGCATAGACCGTCGCGACGCAGCTTCGGGGCGCCGGAGATTCGGTCGACAGTCGGAATGCCGAAGCTCACGATGTGCGAGTGGTTATCCAGATGAAAGGAAGTCGCCAGCAATGGAATGGAACCTTTGTTTCCGCTCTTCGAAAGCGATCACTTGTGGCTCCTCCTGCGATCGTGATCGGCGTGCCTGGTCGCTGCGAAAAAATGCGACGGTTGGCTTCAGCCCGCCTTTCAGTGCCATGGTCGGTTGCCAGCCCAATTCGGCTTTGGCGAGGGATATATCGGGTCGGCGTTGTCTTGGATCGTCGCGGGGTAACGGCAAATTGACGAGTTTTGACGACGAGCCGGTTTCAGCGAGCACCAGTTCCGCAAGCTCTCGAATGGTGAATTCCCCATCATTTCCAAAATTGACTGGTCCCGTGAATGAACCTCGACTGTCCATGAGGCGTACAAGACCATCTATTAGGTCATCAACGTAGCAGAATGAACGAGTCTGGTTGCCGTCACCGTAAAGCGTAATCGGCTCGCCGCTGAGCGCCTGAACAATGAAATTGGAAACAACTCGACCGTCAGCCCGATGCATCCGGGGGCCGTATGTGTTGAAGATGCGCGCAATCTTGATTTCAAGGCCGCACTGTCGGTGATAATCGAAAAATAACGTTTCGGCGCAACGCTTTCCCTCATCATAGCAGGACCGAGGACCAATGGGGTTCACATTGCCCCAATAATCCTCGGTTTGAGGATGAACCGCAGGGTCGCCATAGACCTCACTTGTTGAAGCCTGCAGAATTCGGATTTTGAGCCGCTTGGCGAGGCCCAACATATTGATCGCGCCTTGCACCGACGTTTTTGTGG